>NZ_PHHE01000001.1:6635000-6902809 GCF_002813455.1 Pseudomonas baetica
TGCAGAAAAACTCGACCCGGAAACCTCGAAAAACTTCAGCCTCGGCCTGACCTTCCAGTTGAACGATCGCTTTGATGCCTCGCTCGACGTCTTCCGCATCGACGTCAAAGACCGCATTACGCTGTCCCAGCGCATCGGCAGCGACGCCCTGGAAACCTTCATCAACGATAACTACGGCGTCGCCGGCGTCCATGACGTCAACTTCTTCACCAACGCCGCCGACACCAGCACCCACGGCGCCGAATTGGTGCTCAACTACCACCAGCCGTTCTACGAAGGACAACTGGGCCTGACCACCGCGTACACCTACAACCACACCAAAGTCACCAGCACCAAAGGCACACCGTCGCAACTGACTGCACTGGGGATCGGCAACGATGCGCTGGTCGGCGTTGAGGAAACCAACACGTTGACCGACGCCGCGCCGAAGGATCGCTTCATCTTTTCCGCGAACTGGGCGAGTGAACACTGGGGCCTGCTTGGCCGTTTGACTCGCCAGGGCGAAACCACGCGGGTGTTTGATTTCGGCGATTCGCAACCGGAGCAAACCTACGGCGCGGTGTGGCAACTGGACGCCGAAGTGACCTACAAATTCACCCCGAAATTCAATGTCGCCGTGGGCGGCAACAACCTCACCGACAATTACCCGGAGCGCTCGGGCTCGGCCATCAACTACGGCGGCAACCTGCCGTATGACGTGCTGTCGCCGATCGGCACCAACGGCGCGTACTACTACGCCCGCGCGACCTATGGGTTCTGAAAAAGGGCAGGGGCCGGGCCGGCATCTGCCGGTGTTTGATCACGCTGGGTAGGGTGATCACCACCGACATCCTGAAAACCGCGCCGACCGTGGCGCTCAACGTCGGGCCCTCTCTCCAGCCCTCTCCCAGCGAGAGAGCTGGAGAGAAGGGCTCTTAAAAAGACACCGCTGCCGGTTGCGAAAGACGCAACACCGACAAATCCCCGGTAATCCGCTTGTACGCCAACCTAATCGCCTCAATGCTGCCCTCATTCTTCGCGCTGTTCTCATGCAAGACCACAATCACCTTGGTGCTCAGCCGCTCAGGCTCTTTAGCCCCATGGTCCTTCCACTGCCCATACGCATCGAAAACAGTGAACCCGTCGGGAAAGCGCGGCGTGACTTCCTTATCGAGGAACTCGCGCCAGCGCGCAGGGCTGACCGCCCCTTCCTTGCCATCCAGCGAACCCACCGAAAAGTACAACTCGGTACGCGTCCACTGCGCCTGCGCCGGGCGCGTGGCGTCGCCTTGCAGGGTTGAGCTGACGGGATCCTTGGTATGCACGGAAACGGGCGGGGGCGTGGCACAACCGGCGACTGCAACGAACAGTGCCGCCAGTAAAAGACGTTGAGGCATGTAACTTCCTTATTGGACGTAGAGGTGGCGTCCTGAGTATAAGGTCGCTTTCTGACTGGCAATAAAGACCTAAAAAGCAGGCTGATAGGCGCTTGCGGAATAACCCTCTCATGCAGCCGGCGGCGTCGCCAAGGCAATCCCCGCTGCGCCCAAACGCTTGAGAATCTCGAACAGCAGATCACTCTTGGTCACCCCGACAATCCTTGGGCTGCCCACATATCCCGTGATGGTCAGCGTAATCCCCTCCGGCGACAATTTGCTGAAGCGCACAAACGACGCCGGTTTATCGAGGATGCTTTCGTTCTCTCGATACGTGTTGAGCAGCAGGTCTTTCACCTCTTCGGGATCGATATCCAGCGGGAACACCAACTCAAGCGACGCCACCCCCTGAGCACTGCCGCCCAGGGTGACGTTGCGCAGGTTCTGCGAGATCAGTTGTGAGTTGGGCACGATCACGATCGAGCGGTCGCTGAGCTGGATCTCCGTGGCGCGCACGTTGATCCGCCGGATATCGCCCTCGACGCCGCTGATGCTGATCAAGTCGCCGACCTTTACCGGTCGCTCCGTCAACAGAATCAGGCCCGAGACGAAGTTCTTTACGATCTCCTGCAAACCAAAACCGATCCCCACCGACAGCGCACTGACGATCCACGCCAGATTGGTCCACTGCACGCCCAGCGACGACAGCGTCAGCAGAATCACCGCCGCATAACCGATATTGGAAAACAGCGTGCTCAACGACGCGCACATGCCCGGATCCATATCGGTCTTGGGCAGAAACTCATTGTCGAGCCAGCGGCTCAAGGCGCGGATCAGGTAGATGCCGATCAACAACGCCAGCACCGCGTTGAGCACATGCCCAGGCACGATGTTCAACTTGCGCAACCCGGCGCCGCCGAGGATCGCCATGATGTTGCTTAGTAACTGGCCGAACGTGGTGCCGATACCGCCGACAAACAGCGCAATCACCGCCAGCAGCATCAGCCCGGCGCGACTGAAACCGGACAGCAGAATCGAGATCTGATCCAGCCGCCGATCACCGATCCCCAGCAGCTGCTTGAGCGCCTTGCCGCTCGAATGTTTGGGCGAAAACACATACTCGCAGCCATCCTTGATGACCTGGATCAGCAAGTAAAAACCCGACAACACAATGTAGCCCCACACCACCTCATAAGTGATAAACCGCGCCAGCGACACATAACCCGTGAGCAGCGCAATCGTTGAAACAAACATCGAAACGCTGACGACGGTGTAAATCACCCCGGCAAACGTGTTGCCTGCCGCCGAGGGATCGTTGGCCGCGATCAGCGCCTTGCGCACTTTGCTGACGCGCAGCAGCATCGTCACGATGATCGCCATGACCACCATCGCGATCACGCCACGCCCGGCCAGCACAATCTGACTGCTCATGCCGGTGGCGTTGCTGACTTGCACCAGTGTCACCAACACCAGTAGCGCGCCGGAGATAATGCGCGGGTAGGGCTCCAGCGCGAGCGCCACCGGATCGGCAATCGCCGGCAGCCGCCACGACGGATGCTTGGTCGACAGCAGCGCACGGCTCAGCCCGGTGATCAGCACACAGGCATACACAACCTTTTCAAACTCTTGGGAAAACGTCTCCAGCATCGGCGGCAACGGCGCATGCCGAGTGCAGGCATAGAACAGGATTTGCAGGGCAATCCCCGTGGTGACAATGGTCGCCAGCGCAGAAGCTGCCGCCAACGCACTGCGCCGCACACGCCCCTCCGGCATGCGATGTATACACAGCCACGTCAACCCACGCTCCGCCAAACGCCGCCCGAACGTCCAGATCGCCAGCGCCAACAACAGCAGCACGCTGGTAAAAAAACGCTGCCCCGGCGCCCAAACCGTGGCCCACGTGTTGCCCACCTGACCGATAAAAAAGCTCAACCGCTGCCGATCATCCTGCCGAGGCTTGACCAGCGGTGACCAGAAATCCGGGCTCAACATACTGTTGGTGCGCAGCGTCAGCTCACTCTCCAGCAACGTGCGCCGAATCCCCGCAATCTGCGTAATCAGGTCCGCCGCACTTTGTTTCAACGCCGCCAGATTCTTCAGCGTCGTATCCACCTTGTTCTTTTGCTCTGCCAACAACGCCCGCTGCGCGACGATATCCGCCTGCTCCGACGCCACCCCCGTATCCGGGGCCGCCCCTAATACCCCTAGCTGCACCGCCAGTTGCGCCTGCTGCGGCAACAACGACGCCGACAACCGATCGACATCCAGAATGAACGCCTGCACCCGATCCTGCGGCCCTTCGAGCTGGTTGTAATTATTCGCCGACGAGATCTGTTGCTTGAGCCCGTCGAGGCGCAGTTGCAGGCCTTGCAGGTCACTTTGACTGATCACCGGCAGCGGCGCGGCCGCCGCCTGCGAAGGCGCCGGCAGATCCGCCGCCCACAGCGAAGAACCGCCAGGAATCAGCAGCGTGAGCGCGATAAACAACAGCGACTTCAATGTGTTGCGCATGGACGGACGGGCTCGAATTGATCACACAGTCTATGAGGTTAGGTGATCAAAGCGCCGCAAGAGGAAAAGTTTCAGGGCAGCAGGTGGATTAGCTGGGGTTCCAGCGCGTCAGGGGTGACGTCGAGCAAAGCCAGCGTGACCGGCAGTTTGAAACGCCGGCGGCCGGCGCTGCCGGGGTTGAGGTACAGACGATCACCGCGCCATTCGATCAGCGGTTTGTGGGAGTGACCGGTGATGATGAGTTTGACGGTGCTGCTGAGCAGGGCCGGGACGTCGGCGATGTCGTGGGTGAGCAGGGTTGGCCAACCGTTCAGCGTGAGGGCGAGGTGATCGGGGAGGGTGGCGGCCCAGGGAAGGTGCAGGTCGTTGTTGCCGCGTACGGCGTGGGTGGGGGCGATTTGGGAAAGTTGCTCCAGGATTTCGCAGCTGCCGATATCACCGGCGTGGAGGATGAGGTCGACGCCCTGGATCGCGGTCAGGGCTTCGGGGCGGAGGAGGCCGTGGGTGTCGGAGATGATGGCGGTTTTCATGGGGGGAGATTAGCAGGGAATGAGGGGCTGCTTTCGGCCGATTCTGTTGAAAAAGTCCACCTTGGTTTCCATGGCAGAAAAGTACGCGTCTGAGATTGAAATCCTCACTTTTGGCTGAGGCTTCCGGGCTCGAGAGTGTCAGATTTTTTGTGTGCGGGCCGGTAATGGCCTGCCGTCAGGCAGGCCGGGTTTTACCAGGTCGGCCTGATAAATCGATCTCCGTACAGAATCGCAAATTGGTTCATCGCACTCTTCCAGTCATGAGCCGCCGAGCCCCAGTTTGCCGTGATGTTACGCAGCCCAAGCCAGATCAGCTTGGTCGCTGCGTCATCCGTCGGGAAGTGGCCCCGGGTCTTGATGATCTTGCGTAGCTGAGCGTTGATGCTTTCGATAGCGTTGGTCGTATAGATCACTTTTCGAATGGCAGGCGGGAAGACAAAAAATGGAATCACTCGATCCCAGGCTCGTCTCCAGGCCGCCACCACCGTTGGGTATTGCTTACCCCAAGGGCCATTTTCAAAGGCATCCAGTGCTTCCTCAGCCGCTTCTGCGTTGATGGCTTGATAGATCGGTTTTAGCGCCTTGGCCAGCTCACGGCGCTTGTCCCACGCCGCGTAATCGAGGCTGTTGCGGATCAAGTGGACGATGCATGTTTGCAGCGTTGTTGCCGGAAATACTGCGCTTAGCGCCTCTGGCATGCCTTTGAGACCGTCAGTCACGGCGATCAGCACGTCCTCTACGCCGCGGGTCTTGAGGTCGTTGAAGACCTTCATCCAGAACTTCGCACCCTCGGTGTTTTCGATCCAGATACCAAGAATATCGCGCGTTCCATCGGGTAAAACACCCAGCGCCAAGTAAATCGCCTTGTTGCGGACAAGGCCTTCTTCTCGGATCTTGACCCGCAGCGCATCGAAGAAAATGACTGGGTACATCGGCTCAAGCGGTCGCTGTTGCCACGCACCAATTTCCTCCATCACCTCGTGCGTGACTGAGCTGATGAAGTCATGGGAAACGTCCGTCCCGTATTGCTCAGAGAGGAAAGCGCGGATTTCTCGAACGGTCATGCCTCGGGCATACATGGCGATGATCTTGTCATCAAAACCGGTGTAACGCCGCTCATGCTTGGGGATCAGAATGGGGGCAAAACTGCCATCCCGATCACGGGGAATCTCCAGCCGCAGCGGGCCATCCCCCGTCAAAATCGTCTTGCCCGTTTTGCCATTGCGCTGGTTGGTTTCATCCTCTGGGCGCTGCGCGCCCGGCGGATACCCCAGGTGGTGACCGAGCTCGGCACTCAATGCTCGCTCAATCAAGGCCTTCTTGAAGGCCGCAGAAGCGTCTTCAATAGCCTCTGCGGTAATCAGCCCCTCACCGAACTCTTCGAGCAGCTCCTTGGGGATTTTTGGTAGGTCACGCAGGGGTTTCTTTTTGGTTGGCATACATGCACCTCTTACTCATGTTATGCCCGAACACAAAATTTCTGACACCCCCCCGGGCTCAGATTTCACGTAGCAACGTGCAAAAGTTGCATTTTCCCCGGTCAATATCCGGGCAGTTGAGAGGAGCGACTTTTTCAACACAATCGGCCAGAAGCAGACATTTGCGATTTCTTTCATGGGCCCCAGCATCAACTTCGTGGTCAGCGACCATGCCGAACTGCATCGTCTCTGGTTCTTTCAACACAAGATTCAATTCCACCACGTTGACGAGGCTTCCGCTGAGTTTAACGGATAAAGGCACGCGGGCCAGCTTCAGTTTTGTCAGTTCCATATCCGGCACTTCCGTATATCGCTTCGCAGGTAGAGGTGTCGCAGTGGGCGCGACGGCTCGGAGTAGGTGGTGTACTTGTAGTGGTCAACTAATCCCGGACACGACGTTAAGTTTTTTCTCGGCCTGAGCTGGGGCCAGTCCGTTGTTGAATTGGTGCGGTCTAATCCAGTTGTACCGATGCATCAGGTAATGACTGATGTCGCGGTGCGCTTCTTGAGCTGTCATGTAGCCCACGGTCGGTATCCATTCAGTTTTCAAGCTGCGAAACACACGCTCCATCGGCGCGTTATCCCAGCAGTTTCCACGACGGCTCATGCTTTGGCGCATGCGGTAACGCCAGAGCCGTTGGCGAAACTGGCGACTGCCATATTGCGAGCCCTGATCCGAGTGAAACAGAAGCCCTTGAGGCCTGCCACGCTGTTCGTAAGCCATGTCCAACGCCTTGATGACCAGATCCGCATCCGGCTTGTTCGACAGCGCCCAGCCCACCACTCGGCGCGCGTAAAGATCCATAACGACAGCCAGGTAATGCCATTTCCCTTGAGCCCAGATGTAGGTGATGTCGCCACACCAGACCTGATTCGGCGCCGGCACATCAAACTCTCGATTCAATATGTTCGGAATGTCAGGCCGCTCAACCGTCGCTTGTTTGTAGGCATGTGATCCAGGTTGTTTACTGACCAACTCCAGTTCCCGCATCAGGCCTCGCACCTTGAACCGCCCAATTTGCTCGCCGTCTTCCTGCATCATCGACACGATGCTGCGGCTACCGGCGGCGCTTCGACTTTGCGTAAACAGTTCGTTAACCAGGCTGCGCAACCGAAGCCGCTCAACGTCTGGAGTTCGGCGCCTGAGACGATGGGCGTAGTAACACGAACGAGTGACGTCAAAGACTGCGCAAAGCCAATCAACCGGCTCTTGGGGGCTCAGTTGATCAATCAGCGCGTGCGCTCGTGCTCTTCCGACATCAAGAGCGCGGTAGCCTTTTTTAAAATGGATTTCTCCCGCTCAAGTCGAGCGATTCGAGCTTCCAATTCCTGGATTTTCTGTTGCTCTGGCGTCAGCGCTTTACTCTGCGGAGTAACGCCAGTGCGCTCCTGCTGAAGCTGATTAACCCAGCGGCGCAACGCGGACTCAACCACACCAAGCGAGCGGCTGGCTTCGATATGGCTATAGCCTTGATCGAGCACGAGGCCTGCGGCCTCGCGTTTGAATTCAGCGGAAAAAGAACGACGTTGTTTGGTCATCAGACACCTCTATCTGGCGAGCATTCTCGCCTAAATGGGTGTCCGGTTTCATTAGACCACTACAGCGTCAGCCATCACTAAAGACGGCGACAGTTCTATCAGAAAGAAAAAGCCTCTGGCCTAGAAACTTATCCTCCTGGCAAGAATGCCAAGCCTAATCGGTAGGGCAATCTAAGGCCCCAGCTTCGCTGTGGGGTATTTCGCCAAGCTGCACCGGTGTTTGTGTGGTCACTCACTGATTTTCGATGCTCACTTTGATGCCTGCTTGGCCGGAAGGTACCGCTCTCAAGCGTCCGCTATTGGCCGATTCTGTTGAAAAAGTCGGATTTTCAAATGGCCTGAACTCAGGCACGACCACCACCGGAGAACCTACTCACCACATTGAGTGGTTTTTCGGCCCTTCGGTGACCTTTGCTGCTCTGTTATTGGGTTAATTTGAGGTTTTTTGCTTGGTGCAGGCGCACCTATCCCGTGACTGGTGGCCCTTGAGATGAAAATTTGGCCAGCCGTCGCAGGTTCTGCACCGCAGCGGCCAGCGTGAATTCATCCGTCGCGCCACTCATGCCACGTAGCCGCAGGCGATCCAATTTCAGGATGCGCTTGAGGTGGGCAAACAACATTTCGACCTTTTTACGTTCGTGGCGAGAGCGCTGATATGCCGGCGTTGCTGCAATGCGCCGAGCCACATCGCGAGCGGCTTCATGGACGCTGCGAGCGATCTTGCGGAACGCAGTGTTCGGGCAGCACTTGGCTTTCATCGGACACGTAGCGCAATCGGTCTGCCGGGATCGGAAGATGATGGTGTTGGCTTTGGTGACGTGTGAACGCTCGTTTTTGAAGGCTCGCCATTCGCTGCGCAATGGGTTGCCGGCTGGGCAGCGGTATTCCTCGGCCTCTTCATTCCAGTGGAAATCGTTACTCGAAAAGCTGTCGTTCTTGCGCTCAGTTTTGTCCCACACCGGCACATGCGGCTCGATGTCTTTTTCCTCCACCATCCAGGCCAGCATCGGCGCGGTACCGTAAGCGGTGTCGCCAATGAGGCGTTCCGGCTTGATGTCGAACAGCGCTTCGACCCGTTCGATCATCGTCTTGGTGCTCTCGACTTCTGCGGTTCGATGAGCCGGTGTGGGTTCCACATCCATGATCACGCCGTGCTCGGTATCGATCAGATAATTCGTGGAGTAAGCGTAGAAAGCTGGGCCGCCTGGAGCAGCGGTCCAACGGGCCTGAGGATCCGTCAGCGACAGGCGCTTCGGTAGCGTTTCGGCCAGAGCCTCTTCATCGAGCGCCTCAAGATACTCACGCACGGCGCGAGTGGTCAGGGATGGATCGCTCCAGTTGACCTGTTCATCTCCCGGTACGCCGCGCTGCCGACTCGCATCCGCCTTGATGATGCTGGCGTCCACGGCAAAGCCTTCACCTTTGACCAAGCCTGCGTCCATGCAACGACGCAGCACTTCATTGAACAACCAGCGAAACAGATCACTGTCCCGAAAACGGCCGTGTCGATTTTTGGAAAAGGTCGAGTGGTTGGGCACTTCATCTTCAAGGCTCAACCGGCAGAACCAGCGATACGCCAGGTTCAAATGGGCCTCTTCGCACAACCGTCGTTCGGAGCGGATGCCATAGCAGTAGCCGACGATCAGCATGCGGATCATCAGTTCAGGATCAATCGACGGACGTCCAATCGGGCTATAGAAATCGGCGAGGTAATGGCGCAGGTCACTCAGATCGAGACACTGATCAATGCTGCGCAGAAGATGATTGGCTGGGATGTGATCTTCAAGGTTGAACGAGTAAAACAGCCGCTCCTGCCCACTCGATAACTGTCCCATCATGCTCTGTGATCCCCCGCCGGCCAATGAAGCAATTTTGCCGCAGGTCAGACAGGGGAGCTACTTTTTCAACAGAATCGGCCGAAAGCGAACGGCTGTCAAGGTCAAAAAAACGGCCGTGCTCAGTGGCGACAAGCGATCCGTCGCCACTGAGCGGGAGGGACTACTGGACTACATCAACCCTATCCAAAGCCCGATTCACCGCCAATTCCCCAAGCATCACCACCTGCGCAATGCCCAGCAAAGTCTTGCGAATCGACCCATCTACATGCCCGGCAACATCCCCGAGCATGACACTCGCCGAGGACAGTGATTCGCAGGCATTCGCCAGCAACGACTCGACGTCTGTCTCTGGATTAACCGAAAACATCGTGCTGGGTTTATACGGCGCAGCACTGATCGCTGCCGCAGGTTTGAGGTAATGGTCGAGCGCGCGTTCTGCCGCGTCGTGGAATTTCCTGGAATCGGCTGATTCGTACGGGGAGGCCGGGTCGGTTTCCGGCGGGTTTGGCGTTATTTTGCACATTTCTTCTTTTTCCTGTTGTGTGGCCGCCGCTCCGAGCTACTAAACAGGGGGTGGCAGCTGTACGCAGGTTAGTAGACCGGGGAAAAGAAGAAAGCCGGCGCGCCCGAGGGCGCCCTACGCACAGCCGCCATCAATTGCAGGTATGCAAATACCTGACTGAGGGGAGCTTGTGCACTTTCATTTACCACGGGCTACTAAACCCGATCACTGGGAATCAGTGACAGGAATCAAGTTACCGATGGCCCTCCAGGCGCACAAGCCGGCGGATTCTGGCGTAGTCGTAGGCAACGACGCAAGGTGTTGTAGCCTCGATGGCGTAACGCGAGGTGTCTTTTAAACGCCAGGGCAAATGCTGTTAAACATACCGGCCGAAACGTTGATGACATCCGAGAAACTACGCCCGATAACCGCGCTAAATCCGCATTCCCCAAAGGAATGCCCCACATAAAATCTATGCATTTTTCTTATCCAGCTCCCCGGCGTACCTTGCTGCAAAGACAAGGAGAATCGCCCATTGAACTCATCCGCCGCCAACCCCGCCGATAAATTCGACACCTCCCGCGCCAACGAATACGCCAGGCAAAGCCGCATCGCTCTGGCCGGTTATGACGCTTGTCACGATCTGGCGGCATGTATGTTGGCTGCCAGTCTCGGCCAGTCGCGCTCGGCAAAAATACTGGTCGTCGGTGCTGGCGGCACCGCGCAGGAAATCATCGCAATGGCCGCGCTGGAGCCGGGTTGGCGGTTCACGGCGGTTGATCCTTCCGAGCCGATGCTGCAGGCGGCGACGCAGTCATTGCAGGCTAACGGATTGCTCGACAGAACCGAGGTGCGCCTTGGGCACGTTGATGACTTGCCAGCTGACGAGTTATTCGATGCGGCAACGTTGATTGGAGTGCTTCACCATCTGAATGGCGACGGGCCGAAGAGCGATATTCTGCGATCGATTCAGGCTCGCCTGAAGCCGGGTGCGCCGCTGATCGTCGCGGGCAATCACTACGCTTATGCCAGCCAACCGTTATTGCTGGCGGCATGGGGGCAGCGCTGGCGGCAGCAGGGCGCCAGTGCGGACGAGGTGGAGGCCAAGCTTGGCAAGATTCTTCAGGGCGCCGATCCGCCGCATTCCGAGGCGGCGGTTCAGGCGTTGTTGCATGAGGCCGGGTTTGGTGATGCGACGCGGTTTTTCAGCAGTCTGTTCTGGGGGGCGTGGCTGACGTGTAAAGCGCTCTGAGCCAAAATTGCCCAGCGCTGCATTTTTACTCTGATCTATAGTCACTTGGGTCGGCCATCAGCCCGGCCAATGCCACCCGCGAAGGAGCGCGCGACTTGATCACTCGACTGCAAGCTCTCAAGTTGATTCAGATAGCCGTCGCACTGCCGGCCTACACCGTGCCCGCAACCACCACGATCGGTTTTACGCTCTGGGCCGTGATAACGCTGCCGATCAATCTGTTCACCGGGCAATTTTCATCAGCGTGGCTATGGGTGTTTCTGGGCGTGACGCTGCTGTCGTTTTCGCAATGGGCCTGCTGGAGCATTTTTGCTGACGGGCTGGAGGATGATCCCCCCGTCCGACATCTGCCGCTGCTCTTGCTGGGTATGTTGATTACGTTGCTCATGGGGGCCGTCGCCTGGATTACCTTTCACGCAAGCCTTGGCGGGTTGATGTGTGGCTCACAGGGGATCGCAGCCTGCCTGCTTCTGGTCATCAATTTGATACGGAAGAAATCGAGTTCGTTTGAACCGTGAAACACGCTGCAGACGATGCTTTGACGGCTGTCCAGCCATCACTCAAGCAAACGCACCCGCGATAAACGCTTCCAGCGACTTCTCTTCCAGAATTTCGATAGAGAAGTGACCGAAGCGTTTGGGCAACCAGATAATCCGTGTCCCGGAAGGGGATTGCAGGTGTTGGCGGGTCAAGGGATTGCCATTTTCATCTTCGGGCTGCACGCCGGCGATCAGCAGGTCGTCATAAGCCTTTTCGATGTCCGGTGTTGTGTAGCAGTGACGGTAAATCATGCCTTCGCCGACGGTATCGAGCAGCGTCTTCAAGTTGCCTTCAAGCGGTTGCACCAGCATGAAACGCTCTTGCCCGATCATCGCGACCGCATAGCGCACATGCAGGCCGCCGCGTTGCCATATCTGGGTTTTGGAGATGTTGGCGTTGAGGATCTGTGCGTAGTAGACACATGCGTCCTCGAGATGGTTGACCAGCACATCGACGTGACTGAACTTCAGATCCATTGAATGCCTCCCGCCGATGCGGTGTCCGGATTAATCAGCGGTTGCCGGGCTCTCGGTCGATGCTGCCGCCTCTGCCTCCAGTTTGGCCCGCTCGGCCTTACTGATGTACTTCGGCTTTTTCGGCGCCAGTTTTGCGTTGGCCTTTTTGGCTTTTTCCTTGAACAACTGCTGCAGTTTTTTCTGGCGGTTCATGTTTTTTACTCAATGTGTTCGTGCTGGAGGGGGCTGGGTTTCAGGCCAATAGCTTAGGTATTGATAGCGGGTTTCTCGGCGCCTTGGCCGCAGTAATACGAATTGTGCGCATGGTAGGCGTGAATCGGGGCGATGGCCAGAATTCAACGTGTGACGGGGCGTCCACTCTCGGAACGTTGCCGGTTGGGCAGGCCAGCGCCTTTCCCCACCATTGTGAAGCCGCCCCAGGTTCGATGTAGAACCCCGGCAAACCGAGGACGATCATCGCCTTCGGCTTTGACGCTTCATGCCAGACGCATACCCATCTCGACGGCCCGTTCCTCGAAACCAAACTCTGCGTACATGCGCGCCGCGCGTTCATTGAACGGCCAGACCGTCAGCCGCAAGTCCTGTGCATCATGTTCAATCGCCCAGTCTCTGACGCGCTGAATCAGCGCGCGACCAATGCCTTTGCCGGAAAACCGTTCCGCCACACACACCGATCCGATGCGAACGACTTTTTGCGGCTGCATCAGTGGTGGCTTGCTCGACGACAGGGTAGCGGTGATGAACGCGGCAGCCTTTTCGTTGACGTGCGCAATGAAGGCGACCTGATCCGGCTTGTCGAAAACCCCTGACCAGTGCGGCAGGTCGCGGGAAAAGTCTTCGGTGGCGGCGGCGTAGATGTCGGGGCGAGCAGCGTGGTGCACCACGTTGAGCAATTGGCCCAGCTCGCACAGGGTCAGTGCATCGGCGGCGGTGGCGACTCGATAAGTGATGGTTTCTTCCATGATGATGTTTTCCTTGAATGTGTTGAGGGGCCGCGAGACGGCGCGAGGCAATCTGGAACCGTCAGGTTCAGCTGACTGGCCGCTCACCCAAACGCTCGACCAGCCTTACAAGATAACCGTCTGGATCCTGGACGATGAATTCGCGTTGACCCACTTCTACCTTGTCCGCCCGATACCAGGTGTCCTGGCATGTTCGGTAAAGTGAAAACCCTGCTTCGCCAAGCCTGCGAATGACGGGGGCGACGGCCTCAACGTCAATCTGCAGGTTGATACCTCTGCCAAAAGGTTTGTCCAGCGCAGCGGTCAGCCATTGATTGGCGTGCGGATCAATCTGTTCCAGCATGACTTGAGCTCCATTGAGGTTCAGGTAGGCAAAGCCCTCTTCGCGACGTTGGTAAGCAATGTTGAATCCCAGGCAAGACACCCAGAAGGCCAGGCTCTCATCCAGTTGGCTAACCATTAATTCGGGTACCAGTTTGTTGCGTTCGAACATGAAGTGTCTTCCGTTACGGGGGGAGTCCGTTATCTGAGTCTTTCAGTTGAATGTCACGGCGCACGCCAGATCCGCAGTCGAGACATTAAGTCCGCGCCAATGACCACGATGCGCTTGTCTGCTGTATGTCCCATAGCAACCTCCTTGTTGTCGAGCGGGTGACGGTACTACAGGTGGGCGCGGGTTTGCTCGCGGATGCGGTGGGTCAGTTAATGCAGAGGCCGGACGTGCGGGCCTCTTCGCGAGCAAGCTCGCTGCCACAGGGGTATTGCGCTGGTTGCGAAATCAGCGCAAAAAAACGCCCGGCATTTGGCCGGGCGTTGGATGCAGTCAGACATTTATGCCGCCATGTCCTTCTTGTAGCTGGCCTTCATGGCTTCCCTTTCAGCGCCCAGCTCATCGAGCTTTGCTTTGCCCAAGAGCTTTTTCGCCTGAGGAAACACTTCCGTTTCTTCCTCTTCGATGTGATGTTCCAGCAGTTCCTTGACCACTTTCACCCGACCGGCAAATTCAGGTGTGCCGGGGTCGGTCATTTTCAGATCCGGCAGTACCAGTGAGTCGACGGTGCGGTGTTATTCCTTTAGCGGCCGGGATGCGACGCGGTGTTCTGGCTAATGTGTTTGGGGCCGGCAATTGCCCAGGCGATCAGCCCGAACAACGGCACAAACACAATCAGCACAATCCACACCCCCTTATTGTTCGATTTCCCCTCGCTCTTACGCACCCGATTGATGGCCCACAGTTCGATCAGTAGAAGAACTGCCGCCAGTACGATCCACACGGTTTCGATATGCATTGGCTACCTCCTGATGGTCTTTCAGTTAGGTGGCGTGCGCCGTCGCGGGTTCATTTATTTTTCTCCAGCGCGTTGAGCGGCTGTGCCAGATCCAGCGCGATAAGGCCGCGCACCCGCCGACACGAGCCCATGCTCGTTTTGCCGCAGTGGTGTGTCGAAAACATCACGCGCGTGGGGCGGCACCTCGAGAGAGGCGAACTGGCTGCTCAGCCAGCTGTAGAGTTGAGACACCGCAGGGGAGATCTGCTTGCGGTGCGGACAGACCATGCTCAGCGGCGAGGCATTGCCCGGATAGTCCGCGAGCAACACTAACAGACGCCCGGCGGCCACGTCGGCGCTGACATCCAGCCACGATTTGCAGGCGATACCTTCGCCCTCCAGCGCCCAGCGCCGAACCACATCGGCATCGTCGCTGAACAACGGGCCGCAGACGTGGATCGTTTGTCCGCCGAGGGTCCACTTATCGAACACCCGACCATTTTGCAGATAAAGCAAGCAGGGATGGTTGAGCAGTTGCTCCGGGGTTTGCGGTTGCCCGCAGCGCTCGACATATTCTGGCGAGGCAACCAGAACACGCCGGTTCCAGGGGGCCAGCGGCAGCGCGACATAGTTGGCGTCTTCGTTCAAACCGTAACGGATGGCGACATCCACCGGATCGCGAAACAGGTCGGCGACCTGATCGGACAGCGCAAAACGCAAGGTGAGCTCAGGGTGTTGGCGGCGGAATTGCGACAGCCACGGCAACAGCACATTGCGCCCCAGATCGGACGGTGCGGTGACTTGCAGCACGCCCTTGAGCGTAGCATTTTCACCGCGCAGGTTTTCCTTGCCCAGTTTCAACGCCTCCAGCACCGCGTGGGCGGTCGGCAGGTACTGCTCACCCTCGGCGGTCAGGCGCAGGCTGCGCGTGGTGCGCGCGAACAGACGCACGTCCAGCTCACGTTCCAGGCGCTTGATCGCGGCAGCGACCTGGCCCGGCAATAAATCGGCTTCCAGCGCAGCGGCGGTAAAACTGCCCAGCGCGGCACTGCGAATAAACATGCCCAGATCATCGACGCGAATCAATCTTCACTCCTAGGGTGAAAGTGTTGGCGGATTCTGCGGGTTTTTCTTTGCTCTCGTGAGCTCGAAAATGTTTGCAAGTGTGTGCGTCAGTTCTTCAAACAGCGAGCTTCAATGAAAACTTTCACCTTCACCCCCCACAGACTATCGAATGATGACGTTGACGCTACCCGACCCAAGCCCGGCCCAAGGCAACTGTTGATTGAAGTTCACGCGACTGCAGTCAGCCCTGGCGCGAGCGACATGCCGGTGGCGGCGCTGCTCCAAGAGCCGAATATTCTCGGCTGGGGAGCGGCCGGTGTGGTTCGTGAAGTCGGCCCGGAGGCGACGCTGTTTCAGCCGGGCGATGACGTGTTTTATTGCTATCACGGCAGCATCGGCGACACCGGCGGCCCCAGCCCGATGCACTCGGTGGATGAACGAGCGGTCGGGCACAAGCCGCGAACCTTGAGTGCAGCGCGTGCGGCGGCATTGTCTTTACCTTCTGTCACCGCCTGGGAATTGCTCTTTGAGCGTCTGGGTGTTGCGCAGGATTCGGGGGCGGGCGAGTGCCTGTTGATCACCGGGGCGGACACTGATGTGGGGTCGATGCTGGTGCAACTGGCCCGGCAGTTGACCCGGCTGACGGTGATCGCGTGCGCCAGCACTCACGCGGTGGATTCGGTTCGGCAGTGGGGCGCGCACCATGCGCTTGATCACGCCGCGATAGCTGATCAGTTGCAGGCCCTCACCATCGCCGAGGTCAGCTACGTCGCCAGTCTGATTGATACCCAACAGCACTTTGCGCAGTTGATCGACGTGCTGCGCGCGCAAGGGCGTCTGGCCGTGAACGACGAACCACAACATCTCGACGGGATGCACCTCAAGCGCAAGTCCTTGTCGCTGCATTGGCAAATGCCATTTACCCGTTCGTTGTTCGAATCCGCCGACCTGATCAATCAGTATCAGTTGCTCAACCGTGTCTCTACGCTCGTGGATCAAGGCGTTTTGCAAACCTGTGTGAGCACGTCGGCGGACGCTGGCGCGGCGGACAGTATGCAACGCGCCGCTGCACTGCTTGAACGTCTCAAGGCCAAAGGCAAACCTTAGTGGAAGGCTGATTTTCATTTTTTTGATGAAAGTGTTGGCGCGTTTTGCGGGTTTTTCTTTGGTTAAGGGCAGTCGAAGATGGCTGCAAGTGAACGCATCAACCCTCACACAGCGAGTTTCCATGAAAGCCATCACCTTTACCCAACACGCCTTGCCTATTGAAGATCCACAAGCGTTGTTCGACACCGACATCCCGCGTCCGACGCCCGGCCCGCGCGATCTGCTGGTCGAAGTTCACGCGGTTTCAGTCAACCCGGTGGATACCAAGGCACGCGCCGGCACTTTCACTAAAGAACCGAAAATCCTCGGTTGGGATGCGGCAGGTATCGTCCGCGAAGTCGGCTCTGAAGTAACACTGTTTCAACCCGGCGATGAAGTGTTCTATGCCGGCTCGATTGCCCGCACCGGCAGCTACAGCGAATTGCATCTGGTCGATGAGCGAATTGTCGGGCACAAGCCGCGCTCATTGAGTGCTGCTCATGCGGCTGCGTTGCCGCTGACATCGATCACCGCCTGGGAATTGCTGTTTGACCGGCTCGGTGTCGTTGAAGGCACGGGGGAGGGCAAGTGCCTGTTGATTACCGGTGCGGCGGGTGGCGTCGGTTCGATGCTGGTGCAACTGGCGCGGCAATTGACCCGGCTCACGGTCATTGGCACCGCGTCGCGCCAGGAAACCGCTGACTGGGTCAAGCAACTGGGGGCGCATCACGTCATCGATCACAGCCAGCCGCTGCTTGCTCAGTTGCAGGCGATCGGCATTGCCGAGGTCGACTATGTCGCCAGCCTGACCCACACCGAGCAGCACTTTTTACAACTGATCGAGGTGCTGAAACCGCAGGGGCGTCTGGGCGTGATCGACGATCCCGACAGCCTCGATGTGATGCCGCTCAAGCGCAAGTCGTTGTCGCTGCATTGGGAGCTGATGTTTACCCGTTCGCTGTACGAAACCGCCGACATGATCGAACAGCATCACTTGCTCAACCGGGTCTCCGACCTGATTGATCTGGGCGTTTTGCAAACCACCGTTGGCGAGCACTTCGGCGCGATCAACGCTGCCAACATGCGGCGCGCCCATGCGCTGGTCGAGAGCGGCAAGGCCCGGGGCAAGATCGTTCTCGAAGGTTTCTGAACACCGCCATCTGTACAGTCAGACGGGCCACCAGAAGGGCGCGTCAGGAGCACGTTATGCGTATGAAAAAACTTTCCGCCACGATTGCCATGGTCACGGCTGCCGCATTGGCCATGCCGTTTGCGCATGCCGTCAATGCCGTCGCATTGCCGGCCAATGCACCCGCCGATCGGCCTTTCGGCAAGCTTGAACAAGTGCATGCGTTCTACGACGCGATGCCAACCGGGGTGACGGTCAGCGAGACCGGGCGAATCTTCGTCAACTACCCGCGCTGGGGCGACGATGTACCCTTCGCCGTGGGCGAGATCCGCGACGGCAAGGTGGTCGCCTATCCAAATGCGGCAATCAACCGGGAAAACCCCAATGACCCCAGCGATGGGCTGATCAGCGTGCAAAGCGTGGTGGCCGATGGTCAGGGCCGTGTCTGGCTGCTCGACACGGCAGCCCCGGGTTTCGCCGATCCGAAACCGCGCGGCGCCAAGCTGGTGGCGGTGGACCTTGCCAGCAACACGGTCGTCAAGCGTCTGGTGTTCCCGGAGAACGTCATGTTGCCCAGCACCTACGTCAACGACATGCGTTTTGATTTTCGCACCGGCGAGCAAGGCACTGTTTATCTCACCGACTCATCGTTGCGCGGTCCGGGGGCGATCATCGTCGTGGACATCGCCAGCGGTCGCGCCATGCGCCGCTTGAGCGGAGTACCGTCAACATCGGTTGATCCGTCCTTCGTACCTGTTGTGGAAGGCCTTCCAGTGATGGTCAAGGGCGCCGACGGCAAACAAAAACCGCTCGGTGTGGCGTCCGACGGCATCGCCTTGTCGGCGGACGGCAAGACACTGTATTTCACGCCGTTGTCCAGCCGCCACCTGTACTCGGTACCGACCGCATTGCTGCGTGATTCCAGCGTCAGCGAGCAACAACTGGCCGCTGCCGTGCAGAATCTGGGCGAGAAAGGCGCATCGGACGGCATGGAGGCGGACGCCAGCGGCGCACTTTATGCTGGCGACTACGAGCACAACTCGATCCGTAAACGCCTGCCGGACGGCCAATGGCAAACCATCGTGCACGATCCACGCCTGCTCTGGCCCGACACGTTGTCCATCGGTCCTGACGGCTATCTGTATTTCACCGCCAACCAGTTGCACCGCCAGGCGGCGTTTCGCGGTGGCCAGGATCAGCGGCAAAAACCCTACAGCCTGATGCGTCTGAAAATCGACGCGGCGCCTGCACCTACCCGGTAATACCTGTTCGAATTTTCTGGAGAATTGATGATGAATGCATCCACTGAAGTGTTGGTTTCGATTGCCGTCCTCAAGGCCAAAGCGGGCAAGGAGCAAGCCTTGAAGGAGGGCTTGCTGGCGCTGGTCGAGCCGACCCGGGCCGAGCCGGGCAATCTCGACTATGTGTTGTTCGAACTGCGTGACGAACGCGGCACGTTCTATATGCGCGAGGCGTTCAAGAATCAGGCGGCACTGGATGCGCATTTCGCCATGCCGTACTTCCAGCGCTTCGCAGCCACGGCGGATGACCTGCTTGCCGAGCCGTTGCAATTGATCTTCCTTGAGCAAGTCTCGAACTGACAGCGCTACAACACTCAGTCGTCCTTCCAACCTTTCAGGGTGTTCTGCAATGAAAGATTCCGCGCAACGGCCAGGCCAGACAACGTCGCTTCATGAAGACAGCGATGCCATTGAAACTCTTGAGTGGCTCGACGCCCTGGCCAGCGTTGCGCAGGTCGCTGGCAGGCGCCGCGTCAGGTACTTGCTGCAACGGCTGGCCGAGCAGGCCAATCGCTTGGGCGTGCAGGGCGGCGCGGGTGCGTACTCGCTCTATCAGAACACCATCGCGCTGGAGCAGCAGCCGGACTATCCCGGCGATCTGGTGATGGAGGAACGCCTCACCTCGATCATCCGCTGGAATGCCTTGGCGATGGTGGCCAAGGCCAACAAGGCTTATGGCGAGTTGGGCGGTCACATCGCCAGTTTTGCTTCGGCAGCCGAGATTTTCGAGGTCGGCTTCAATCATTTCTTTCGTGCTGACAGTGAGCAGGGACGCGGTGATCTGGTGTACTTCCAGGCGCATTCGGCGCCCGGCGTCTATGCGCGGGCCTTCCTCGAAGGCCGCTTGCAGCAGACGCAACTGGAGCGCTATCGGCAGGAGGTCGACGGTGGCGGCTTGTGCTCGTACCCGCACCCTTGGCTGATGCCGGACTTCTGGCAGTTTCCCACCGGCTCAATGGGCATCGGGCCGATCAATGCCATCTACCAGGCACGGTTTCTGCGCTATCTGCAACATCGCGGCATTGCCGCGACGGCGGGTCGGCATGTCTGGGGCGTATTTGGTGACGGCGAGATGGACGAGCCGGAGTCGATTGCCGCGCTGTCGCTCGCCTCGCGGGAAAGCCTCGATAACGTCACCTTCGTGATCAACTGCAACTTGCAGCGTCTCGATGGCCCGGTACGGGGCAACGGGCAAATCGTTCAGGAGCTGGAATCGCTGTTCAGCGGTGCCGGCTGGAACGTGATCAAAGTGCTGTGGGGCTCTGACTGGGATCGGTTGTTCGCCCGCGACGAAGGCCACGCGCTGCTGCGCCATTTCGCGGCCATGGTCGACGGCGAGTATCAGAACCTCGGCGCCAATGATGGCGCGTACAACCTCAGTCACTTCTTCAATCAAGACCCGCAATTGCAAGCGCTGGTTGCGGATATGACGCCGCAGCAGATCGACGCGCTGCGCCGGGGCGGCCATGATTTTCGCAAACTGCACGCAGCGTTCGAAGCGGCGAAGAATCACGAGGGCAGGCCGACCGTGATTCTGGCGAAAACCAAAAAGGGTTTCGGCATGGGCCAGATTGGCGAGTCGCGCAACACCTCACACCAGCAGAAAAAGCTTGATGTCGAGGCACTCAAGGCCTTTCGTGATCGCTTTGCCTTGCCGCTGGACGATCAGGCCGTGGAGGAAATGCGCTTCTATCGGCCTGCCGACGACAGCCCCGAGTTGCGTTACCTGCAGCAACAGCGACGTGCGCTGGGCGGTTATCTGCCCAAGCGCAACAGCGTGGCAGCGGTAATCCCGGTGCCGCCGCTCGACAGTTATGCGCGGTTTGCGCTGGCCCCGGACGAGCGGGAAAACTCCACCACAATGGCGGTTGTGCGCCTGTTCACCCACCTGATCAAGGACAAACAACTGGGGCCGCGCATCGTGCCGATCGTTGCCGATGAGGCGCGCACTTTCGGCATGGCCAACCTGTTCCGGCAGATCGGCATCTACTCGTCGGTGGGGCAACTGTACGAGCCGGAAGACGCCGGCGCGCTGCTTTATTACAAGGAATCCATCGACGGCCAGTTGCTGGAGGAGGGCATCACCGAAGCCGGCGCCATGTCCTCGTGGATCGCTGCGGCCACCTCGTACAGCGTCAATGGCGAGCCGATGCTGCCGTTCTACATCTACTACTCGATGTTCGGCTTCCAGCGCGTCGGTGATCTGATCTGGGCGGCGGCTGATCAGCGCGCCAGAGGTTTTCTCATCGGCGCCACGTCAGGCCGCACGACGCTGGCTGGCGAAGGCTTGCAACATCAGGACGGTTCCAGCCAATTGATGGCCGCCACCGTGCCCAACTGCCGCGCCTATGACCCGGCATTCGCCAGCGAAGCGGCGGTGATCATCGATCATGGCAGCCGGCGCATGCTGGAGCAGCAAGAGGACGAGTTCTATTACCTGACCGTGACCAACGAAAACTACGTGCAGGCGCCGCTGGAACCCGATCAATACGAACAGGTGATTCGCGGCATGCGCCTGTATGCCCGTCACGGCGACAAGGTCCCGGCCGTGCGCCTGCTAGGTTCCGGAGCGATTCTGCGCGAAGTGATCGCCGCCGCGCAGATGCTGGACGAAGAGTGGCAGGTCAGCAGCGAAGTCTGGAGCGTCACAAGCTTTTCCGAGTTGGCGCGAGAGGCGCGCGAGGTGCAGCGTCAACAGGTGTTCGGGGGGGACGTCCATCAGCAAAGCCATCTGACACGTTGCCTGCCCGGCGGCGCGCCAATTGTGGCGGCCAGCGATTACGTGCGCGCTTATGCGCAACTGATCGCACCTTACTTGCAGGCGCCTTACCTTGCCCTGGGCACCGATGGCTTCGGGCGCAGCGACACGCGTTCGGCGTTGCGCCGGTTCTTTGAGGTGGATCGCTATCACATCGTGCTGGCTGCGTTGGCGGCGGTAGATCCGCAGGCGCATGCTGTGGCGCGGTCGCGATACGGCATCGAGGCGAGCGTGCAGGCACCGTGGAATTGTTGATTGGCTTGCTCGCGCTCCGGCCAATATTCTTCACGCCGTCATGTGTGTCGGATATTGGCTGAGGACAGATCATCAGCGGCTATTGGCTGATGAGCGTTTCGGGGCTGCCCATGACCACGGAGTGGGTGCTTACCTCGCTGATCATCGTCCTTTGCGCAGGTTCGCTTTGGCTGCCGGTGTTGGTTTTGCACAAGCGTTTGTAGGTGATGGCGTCGAGCGCGGGGGAGGTAGGGACGGCGCTCGATGCGCAATACCGTGCGGTTTACCGGATGTGGTTCTGGCTGGGTGCATGCGGGCAAAGAGGCGATGGTCACGCTTGGAGTCAATGTGTACGTCTCATCCGTACGACAGAAAGCCGGGAATAAGCCCTAATGCCAGTCAGTTAAGCTGACTGGCATTTTTGTTTTTGATCGGATACTTCGGCGATTTGAGCCTGATTGCCCGAGGATAAATGCGCTCCTCGCGTCGATGTGGCAGGACATAATGCGGGGCTGAGGCATGCAACTCTGCGAGATATTTGGGGATGTTCCCCGAACGATCCGCAGAAACGCCGTTGATAAACCCCAAGATCGCCCAAGTGCACGCGGTGAAGCTCAGTTCGCATGGATGGATGCCTGGACAATGGCGGCTCATCTCCACCATCTGATAACGCAACAGGTTGTAGCCCAACAACACGCCCCACAGTTCCTGCTCAATCATTTCGGGCGTCTTGCTGCGCAGCGTATAGCTGCTGTTCAGCAGGGTCTGCTTCATTTCTCTAAACCCTAACTCGATCTCCCATCGCTGGCTGTAGAGATCGACGATTTCGTCGGACGGGAAGCGTAATGAGTCGGCCATCGACGTCAGTATCTGACAAACCTTGCCCTTGACGGTTTTGCTCAGAAGCCGCGCAGTCAGGCGCTCCGGCAATCCAGGCCATTGCTTGCGGGCCTGCGGCGAAGTACTCAACGAGACCACAGCATCGTGGCGCCCCAAACGCTGAAGCACTTCGTACTGCGAGCCTTTTTTCAGCGGCATCAACCAATGTCGCTCGATGCCTGCTTGCTGCCATTGATGCAGCAACCCCAAGGAATAAAAGCCGCGATCGAACAGCGTCAGCGAGTGATCGGGGGTGGTTTCGATCAGTTGCTCCGCCAGTTTCATCTCGTTGCTGCGATAGCCGTCAAACGCGCTGCCAATCAGTAAGTGACTGGTCAATTCCATTTGGCAAACCATGCGCACCTGAGGAAAACCAGTATCGCCATGCTGGTTGCTGGCGGAGTCGTAACGCGCACGGTTTTCCGGTGTATCGGGCGTACGCCAGACGACGCCGTCGACACCCAGCAAGCGCAACCCGGCCCAGGTCGGATGACTGGCCGCTTCATGCCAGCTTTTCTGAGTCAGATCGAAGACTTGTCGTACGGCCTCGCTGCCCAGCCGCTGACGGGCTTGGACTACGGCGCTGGGCGCGACCAGCGGACGTTGCCCAGGCAGCATGATGTTCATGCGACTGACCACATCCCACGCCGACATGCGTCGAAAAAACGCCATGGAGATGACGCACCAAAGCATCATTTCCAAAGGTAAGCGTCGCCTGCGCAAAGTGGCTACACCGGCCTGCTCCAATGCCTGTTCGACCAGAGATGGATCAAGCAACGAGTCCAACCCTTCGAGGGAGTTGGGAGTCGAGACGAAGTTGTGGGTGAGTTCCAGTGCCCGAGCCAGACGCATAAAAAAATCCGATGCCTATTCAGGCATCGGATTTTGATTTCTTGCGGCCAAAGGTCAAGCAAAAGGGCTTAACTGATCGGCATTAGGAATAAGCCCGGCTTTTTTGCGTCAGGAAAATTTCAGGAAACGCTGTTCATGGTCAGGATTGGGCAGCAGGCAGGTATCGTACTTGCCAAACAACCGATAGCGATTCAGCGCGATGCGGTCATAACCCCAGTCCCGTAATACGCGGGGGAAGAGTCGCAGCAGTCGCAAAGGCTGCCAACGGCCGGACAACTGGCCGATGACTTCGAAAAAGGCGTCCGAACGCTCCCAGTAGTGCCGGTCACGAATCACCGCCATGGTGTCGAACTGATCCAGCGGTAACCCCGCCCACGCGAGCAGCGCCTGGCCCTCGGGTGACTGCACCGCCGCCAGTCGCACGCGCCGCTGGTGGTCATGCCGAATCAGAAACCGCGCCCAGCCATTGCACAGCTTGCACACACCGTCGAACAGCACCACCGTCTCGCCTGGCTTGAGCAATGGCGCGGGGGTAGGGCGGGTTTGCGCAGATGGCATGGAGAAAGTCCGTTGGGGTGAGGTGAACGGGATCATAACCGCAGAGGGCACAGGCGTGCTCTGAACAACTCCAAACCTGTAGGCGCTGCGCCACGCTGAGATTTTTTGATCTGGTTTTTTTAGAGATCAAGATCAAAAGATCGCAGCGTGCCGCAGCTGTTACAACGATAGCGTATGGCCAATGATATCTATCGAAGGCAACGCGGTTCGAACACGCCAGGGCTAAAGGCCCTGGCAGTGTGCTGATGCTACTTTTTCTTTTTTGCTGGCTTATCTGACTTTTCCGCTTTCTCTGCTTTCTTGACCTTCTCTGGCTTGCTGTCAGCTTTCTTTGCAGATTTCTTTGGTTCGGCCTCTTTTTTCTTGTCTTTCTTTTCGGAAGACTTCGAAAGAGCCGAGGCCGCAGCGGATTTCTTTTCAGGTGATGACTTTTTGTCTTTCAATTCCTTGCTGGCTTTCGAAGCGTCACCTTTGCCTTTCTTCTCGTCTTTAGCCATGTTGACCACCTCTCGGAGCGTGCCGGTATTGGCACATTGCCTGTGCAATTTGTCCACAAGCTGATCATTAGGCGAGTGCGTCCAGAAGCGGTTCAAATTCTTTTGGCACGTCGAGACGGGCTGCTGCTGATGCATCTCTCTGAGGTAGTATCACAATGCCATCGCTTGCTGATAATCTCCGCTCCCTTGACCATCCCTGCTCATGGAGAGCCCATGTTGGTGCGCCATCCTCTCTCGCTCATCCTCTTCTCAGCCGCACTGCTTGCCGGTTGTGCGACCCCGCCTGTCGCCGTCAAACCAGCCGAGCCCATCCACCTGGAGCCGCTGGGGCAGAGCCTGCCGCAGACCCGTGCGCGCATGGCGTTGATTGACCAGATCATCGACAACGACCCGGTCGTGGTCTCGTCGCTAAAGCCGGTACTTTCCAAGACCGATAACGACGGGCGGGTTGCTGCGCTGCGCAAGAAGGACGGTGGGGCCTTGCCTGACGGTTACTGGGCGCTCTACAAACAGAATCTGGAAGCGCTTCAGTACGATCTCAATCACCAACATGACGCGGCACGCGCCGAGTACATCGCGACGTACCGCGACGAACTGAACCGGGTCGATGACGGCACGTTGCAAGCCATGGCCACGTCGCCCAAAGCGCTGGAGGAGGGGAGTCGGCGCCAATGGAATGCCCGCCTGAGCGACAGAACCCTGCGCTACATGCTCACCAGCGAGCAATCGGCGAGCGCTGCCACTGACGCCCATCTCAATCGCATGGCGTTGATGGATCGTCAGTACAACGTGTGCGCGGTAAAACCTGAATGCTGGGATGCACCGGTTAAAAAGTGATGTGACCGGATCGGCTCACAGCGTCGCAAGCTGGCGGTTATTCGGGCCGCTTGCGAGGTGTGACCTCAGGCACGTTTCGGCAGTTTCCAGTTCGGGCGGATGAAGTGGCAGGTGTAGCCATTCGGAATGCGCTCGAGGTAATCCTGATGCTCCGGCTCCGCTTCCCAGAACGGCCCGGCCGGTTCGATTTCGGTGACCACTCGGCCCGGCCACAGTTTTGATGCGTCGACGTCGGCGGCGGTGTCTTCGGCGATGTCGCGTTGCTGTTCGCTGAGGTAATAGATCGCCGAGCGATAGCTGGGGCCGAGGTCGTTGCCCTGACGGTTGGGTGTGCTGGGGTCGTGTATCTGGAAAAAGAATTCGAGGATCTGCCGATAGCTGATCACCGCCGGATCGAAGACGATTTCGATCGCTTCGGCGTGGTTGCCATGGTTGCGGTAAGTGGCGTTCGGCACATCGCCGCCGGTGTAGCCGACGCGAGTTTGCAGCACACCGGGGTAGCGTCGCAGCAAGTCCTGCATGCCCCAGAAGCAGCCGCCGGCGAGAATGGCAGTTTCGGTTTGTGCGCTCATGGTCAGTCCTTCCTCATGGCCTTGGGTATAGCCATGGTAATGAGGGCGTGTTGAGCAATTCCAAGGCTGGGCCGCGCAAATATATCTGCGCGGCTTTCTAGCCTGAGGCAGTGGCAAACCTGAAAACCCCAGGCTTGCTCGTCCGCTTCGGATTACGTAATCAGATGACTTTCAACGCGTTGAGAATAACCAGCGACTGTTCGGCAAACGCCTGCGCCTGTTCCGTCAACGCGGCAAGGTTTTCTTCTGCGGTCAACAGCGGTCCGTTATCACCGACGAGAACCTCACCTTGCTGGCTGATGATGCCCCAGGCCAGTTGTGCCCATTCGGCCGGGTGCTTGTTGCCCTGTTTGATCGATATCAGGAACAGTTGCTGGAAGCGGCTGACCGGTACGCCTCCCCCGGTGACCGGGCTGGCCAGCACCTGAATCTGGTTGTTGAATAGCGCACGTTTGCACAGTTGCAGATTGAGTGTGCTGCAGCGCTCGTGCACCAGTTTTTCCGCCGCTTCGCTTTGGCACGGCGCTGCACAGCCCATGCCCACCAACACGGTGATGGCCTGCAACAAGTCGTCATAAGCCATCGCAGGGATCGAGGCGGACAGCTGACGCAAGGTTTTTGCTTCGCAGCCATTGCTGGCCAACGCATCCAGTACCGGGCCGTACACTTCATCCTGCAACGTAGCTTCGCCTGCCGGACCTTTGACGGTGCCCGGAATGCTTTCTACCCCTTGCATCAGGACAAAGCGGGTTTTCATCAGACTTTCGCGGTGTTCTGACGCGCAAAGTCGGTTGGCGCCGCGCACATACAAGTCGCGGCGGAAATGTTGATTGACGAAGTAGTCACGCGCCTGCTCACGCATGATCGGGTGTTCGATGCTTTCCAGGAAATCCATGCCTTGCGCGCTCAGGTTGAGCGGGTCAACTGCGTCCAGCGGCACGGCGGTTGTAGCGTAGTCGAGCTTGGCGGCGGCGAAGGCGTCAACCACGTCGGTGAAATACATGCAGTCCCAGTTACGGTTGAAGTATTCATGAGCGACGTATTGGCGATTCTGGCCTTTGATGCTCTGCAACCTGGCATCCAGATTCGGTGCGGCGGCAGCGTAATTGGGATTGGCCGCCAGCAACGCTTCGGAGAATTGCAGCGCTGAATCGATGCGTTTTTCAGGGCTGGCGCTGGTCTGGGTGGCGAAGCGGTCGTGCAGGCTGAACAGATTGCGCAAGGGTGCCGAAGGCGACCAACCCGGGAAGCAGTTGTAGCTGACATACAACAGGCCGCCGGGTTTGAGATGACGACGGGCGAATTCGACGATCAGTTTCTGGTTGTCGCGGCTGACCCACGTCCAGATACCATGCAGGCTGATGCTATCGAACTGCGGCAGATCATTACGCGCCAGCAGTTGCTCGAAACTGTCGTCGTACAGCTGTGCCGAGCTGTTCCAGGAAGTCGCCAATGCATTGGCGTTAGCCGCCTGGCCTGGATGAAAGTCCGTGCCGACGTAGGCGCCCGGGTTGGCTGCGGCGTGGATGTTGATCGAGACACCTTGGCCAAAGCCCAGTTCGCAGTGATAGCCGTTGCTGCTCTCCAGCGTGGCAAAACCACGCAACAACAAACAATAGCGCTGGAAAACCGGGTTGATCTCCCGGCTATACCCGAAGGTGTAGCCCTCATCGGTGAAGTACCCTTCGTTCCAGTTGGCGCTCATGCATGCATCCTTCAATGTGTAGAAAAGTGGCTCTTATAAGGGGTAGTCCTTACGCGCGACAAGAAGAAAAACTTGTAAGGATATTTGTCGCGGACTGCTCCTCACTCAAGAAGCAGTGGACGCCGGTATGGCGGTCAGCTTCAACAGAATCAGGGGTGAAGTCAGACGTGTGTCTGAAATTTCACTAAGGTTCAGGGAGTGCCTCTATAGCGGCCAAAGCGAAGAAAGGTTTAGTGAAGGGCGGGCAGGGCTCTGGGGTGCTGGTCAGCCAAAGGCCTCGGCAGCCGGGCGATGGCCAAATGTTCAGCGCTATCATTGACTGAATCAATAACAACCATTAACTCAATTAGATTCTAATATCGAAACAGCGGCGTAAGATCAGCTCCAGACCAACCCACTGCACACGGAGCACGTCATCATGAAACGCCAAACCATCCTCGGTATCGCATTCTCACTTTTCGCACTGAACGCAGTTGCCGCAGCGACTCAAACTGATCCCCTGTTCAGCGATGCAGTGGCTGCTGCGACACAAACCGACCCACTCTTCAGCGATGCTGTTGCCGCCGACGGTTCGGATCGTCTTAAAGGTAATCTGGTCGCCGAAGGTGGTGCCGACCGTCTGCTCGAACGCCGTACCGCTTGAATGCAGCGTTTGACCGCAGTTATCGGTGAAAGCCCGGCCTCATCGGCCGGGTTTTTTTTGCCACGAATAGGGAAACAACCTCTTGATTACCCTGATCAAGGACTTGAACGAGTGACGGGCGCTTGCCCATCGACCCGCGCCGAAATCCATTCGCGACTGTAAGCCAGCACGCTTTGAGCAATGGCCGTCGGAAAATGGATAAAACCGTGCGGGGAGGAGGGCAGCAGATACACCTCGACAGGCGCCGATTGCACCCAGCGCTTGGCGATGTCGAGGGTGTCATCGCGCAGCGGATCGAGCTCCCCGGCAAACATCAGCGCCGGCGGGAAATCACTGAAGTCGCCATACAGCGGTGACAACGGTGGCTGCCGGCGCTGTTGGTCATTCAAGTCCGGCGTGAGCATGCGCAACGCGGTGACCATGCCGGGGCCGTCCAGCACCAGGGTTTGCGGCGGTGCAGCGCGCACGCTCGGCGTTCCGGCCAAATCGTAGACGCCGTAATACAACAGCGCGCCGCTGACCCGTTGCAGCAGATCGGGCGAAGGTTTGAGTGCCAGCAACGTTGCCGCCGCCAGATGTGCCCCGGCGGATTCGCCGATGACGATCACCGGCAGATCGGCAAACGCTTCGTCGGCCAATACCCAGCGAGCGGCCGCAACGCAGTCCTCCATCACCCCCTCAATGGGTGTCGATACCGCCAGCCGATAATCCACCGAGACCACCGTCACGTCGCAAGTATTGACGATGGCGATGTTGAAGTTGTCATTCATCTGCGCATTGCCGATCACCCAGCCGCCGCCATGGAAATCCAGCACGACGCCTTTGGCTCGACCTTTGGGCCGGATGATTCGAACGGCCACGCCGCTATCAATCACCCTTCGTTCAGCCGCGAGGCCAGCATTGAGCAACTTGCTCGCGCCACCGATTTGACTGATACGAAGCAGCGCCTGAATCATCCGTGGCAGCACGCGATTGCGGATTTTGAAGCGCGGTAACCAGGCGAGTTTCCTGTTGAAAGCGCGCACTTGCGCCAACTCACGCTCGCCCTCTGGCCACGGCGCTTTGCCGGTGAATTGGGTCATCAGCGGTTCTTGACAAAAATCGAAAAGTTCAACGCGGCGGCCACACACAGCCACGCCAGATAGGGAAACAGAATCAGGCCGGTGATCAGATCAAGCTGCACCGCCAGCACGACCATCGCCGCGACCACCAGCCACAGCAGTGTGAGGATGATCATGGCGGCGAGAATTTGATGCGCGCCGAAGAACACCGGCGTCCACAGCGTATTCAGCGCAATTTGCGCGGCCCACAACGCCAACACGGTCTGACTGCCGGGGATCAGGCTCAAGCGGTAACCGGCCCAGGCCAGCAGCAGATAAATCACTGTCCAGGCCACCGGGAATGCCCAGTTGGGTGGGGTGAAGCCCGGTTTGGCCAACGACGCATACCATTCGCCCGGTTTGAACATGACGCCCGTGGTTGCGGCAGCCGCGCAGGCCAGAAGAAAAATGAAGAAGGTCATCGCCAGTCCTTAGCTGTGCTCAGCTTTTGGGAAGTGTAAGAAGAGGACGCCCGGTGACGCTAAAAGTTTGGAATGAACTGATATTTCTCTGCTCATCATGCAGTTGAACTAAAAAAGTGACTGGCGCGTCAGGATATTCAGTGGCTTCTCACTTCATAAGCGGATGACACCATGCACACCTACCACATCGAGTACCGATTCAACGGCGAGCCGCGCAGTCATGCATTCGAGCTCAAACAGCCGCAACTGGCCGAACACGAGGCGGCGATGCATCTTCTGGAACTGCATCTGGGTGATGCCGAAGTAAGCGTATGGGGAATACGCCTTGCGTAGATCAGCCAGGCATCCATTGATGCGGCAGTAGATGCTCGATCTCACTGGCTTTCTGCGTCGGCAATCGCGTCAGTACATCCTTGAGATACGCGTACGGATCATGCCCGTTCATGCGTGCCGACTGGATCAAACTCATGATCGCTGCCGCTCGTTTGCCACTGCGCAGAGACCCTGCGAACAACCAATTGGAGCGCCCAAGCGCCCATGGCCTGATCGTGTTCTCCACCGGGTTGTTGTCGATGGGCACGGCACCATCATCCAGGTAGCGCGTCAGCGCTACCCAGCGTTTCAAGCTGTAATCCAGAGCCTTGGTCGTGGCCGAGCCCTCGGGCACGAGGTCGCGCTGAGCCAGCATCCACTCATGTAATTTCTGTGCAATGGGCACCGCTATTTCTTGGCGTAATCGCCATCGTTCTTCATCACTTATGTCTTTGGCCTGCCGTTCAACTTCGTACAGCCCGCCGATTGAGTGCAGCGCTTGCTCGGCCAACTGGCTTTTGTTCGTCACATGCAGGTCGAAGAACTTACGGCGGGCATGCGCCATGCAGCCGATTTCGGTGATGCCCAGCTCGAAGCTGGCCTTGTAACCCGCGAAGTCATCACAGACCAGCTTGCCGTTCCACGTGCCAAGGAAGTTCCGTGCATGTTCGCCAGCACGGCTGGGGCTGAAGTCGTAGACAACGGCCTTCAGTGCCGAGAACGGCGTGGTGCAATAAGCCCAGACATAAGCTCGGTGCGTTTTCTTCTCGCCGGGCGCCAGCATCTGCACCGGCGTTTCATCGGCATGCACGACTCGCTGAGCCAGCACCGCTTCGCGCAGTGCATCCACCAGCGGTTGTAGCTGTACGCCAGTTTGGCCCACCCACTGAGCCAGCGTTGAACGCGGGATCGCCAGGCCTGCACGGCCAAAGATCTTTTCTTGCCGGTACAGCGGCAGATGATCAGCGAATTTGGCCACCATCACATGCGCCAGCAGGCCTGCGGTCGGGATGCCCTTGTCGATCACCTGGGCCGGCACCGGTGCTTGGATCAGTGTTTCGCACTGGCGGCAGGCCCACTTTCCACGTACATGCTGCTCAACGGTAAACACGCCCGGCGTGTAATCCAGCTTCTCGCTGACGTCTTCGCCGATGCGCTGAAGCTGACACCCGCAGACACACTGGGTGTTCTCTGGCTCGTGACGAATGACGGTACGTGGGAACTGCGGCGGCAGCGGCGCGCGCTTGGGTTTTTGGCGGGTTTCGTCCGACGTTGGGGCGGGACGAAGCGCGTTCAGTTCTGCCTCGATAGCCTCAAGGTCAGTGGTGAGCAGGTCATCGAGCAAGTTGCCTTGCGCCAGGCTGATCTGTTCGCTGCGCTTGGCGAACTTGTGCCGCTTGAGGATGGCAATCTCGTGAGAGAGCTGCTCGATGATCGTCTCGTCACGATGGATTTTTCGGCCCATGGTGTCGACCTTCGACAGCAACTGCGCAGCGAGTGCGCGCAGTTGTTCGGGTGTCATTTGGTCGAGATTGGGAGAGGAAGTCATGCCGTGGATTTTACCAAAGCGATCCACCTGCCACAGCTGAAAAGCAAGGCTAAATCATTGTGATTGCGCCGTTAGCGCCAACTCGCTGCCATGGCAAACCGAGCACCAGCGCTTGAAGTTGTTCAGCGTCGAGCCCGACTTCCAAACCGCGATGAGTGCCAGGCCAGTGAAACTTGCCTTGGTTCAAACGCCGTGCGGCAAGCCAGATGCCCACGCCATCGTGCACCAGCACCTTCATCCGGTTGGCCCGGCGGTTGGCGAACAGATAAGCGCAGTGCGGCTTCGCCGCACCGAACACGGCGACCACGCGGGCCAACGCAGTTTCGGTGCCGGCGCGCATGTCCATGGGCTCAGTGGCGAGCCAGATGGCGTCGATGCGTATCATTGCGAGAGGCTGCGGATAAAACGTGCGCAGCCGTCCGGGTCGGTGATGGGCCATTTGACCGTGATGGCTTTGTCGCCCAGCGGCAGTGCGATCACCACCGCTTCATCAGCGTGCCGTTTAGGCATTGGTTGCAGCGGTACAAACGCGGGAAGTGGCGCGACAGGTTTATCACGGTAAATCGGCAGCCACTTGCGAATCACGTTGGCATTGATGCCGTGGCTGATGGCGACGCTGGAAACTGAGGCACCGGGTTTCAGGCATTCCTGCACAACCTGGGCCTTGAAGGGTTTGGGATAGGAGCTTCGTTGGCGCATGGAAATCCTGGCGATAAGGGTGATCGCGTCCGCTTAAAAATAGGCGGACACCATCGCCCTTAATTCCGGATTTCTGAAGGTGTGTTCGCTGGCCGCTTACATGCCGAAAACGGCCTGGTCATGCCTACGGCGGATTCCACACCGCAGGAGATTTTGGAGCAGGCTGCGCGGCTAGGGATTACGCGGATCGAAGTGGTGGTCCAAAACACCTGACATCAGGTGTAGGTCAGGGGTTGTGATGCACCTAATGGGAGACTTGCCAGAGTGCCAAGTGCACGGCGTCTCCTGGCGTCCGCGAAGCCGACAGCCCGTGAAGGCATGTCGTCTGCGGACGTCCGCCTGCTCAATGGAGCAATGCGCTCATGTTGCGCTATAACCTACCCAGCTCGCGAAGCGTTTCTGCATGAACTCTTCGCAACCACACTCCAGTTGTTCCTGACGGCTAACTGACTTGGGAGTAAACACTCGCTCGATTAGCCCGCCGATCATCCCCGTCGCCGGTTTAAGTAATGTGGACAGATCAATGTTCGAGATTGATGCATGACCATTTCCGGAGCGGGTGTTGCCGGCACTGTCGCTATAGAAATTTGCGGCCCCGTCCGGGTTGACAGAGTTTTCTGAAACCTCGCCCGTCGGGAAAATCAGTGCTTTGGAACCCGCGATGGAGTAGAAACACTCGCAGACTTTTTCCTTGTTCGAAAACACTTTGGCGTAAGTCCCGGCTGCTGGGTTTTCATCGAAACCTCCAAGGAAAAGCACTAATTGGTCGCTATCAAGCGTGGCCTTGTTGGCCTCATAAAAGCTGACGTCCCAGAGTCGGCTGGTATAACCGGCGAATGCCTGAATGCGTGCCTCGATGATATTCGCGGCGCTGACGTAATCGTTGGAATAGACCACGGTTATCCGTTTTGACGGTACACCGAACCCCATATTTTTCTCTCCCTGAAGGCCTCAAATTGCTTTTGGCATGGAATGTCTTAACGCGCTTGGGCTAATTGCCATTATCGTTGGTTTCGTTAAGATGTGGCACTTTGCCACAAACGAGACGGAATTCGCTTAATGTTCAATGGTGATCTGAAAAAAAACGCGCTGGATCAACTGGAAAAGGCCCGCAGTCGGCAGGTGCTGGTCGCAGCCGACGTGGAGACTGCCTGTACCGAACTGCATGCTGTGCGGCATCACGTCAGTACCGAACTGATGAAAAACGTTGAGACATTTATCAGTCACCTCGCGCACTCACCCAAGGAATTCGCAAAGTCCTACAGCACATTTAAAGCCGAAGCCCAATCATTCTGTGGCCTGGTAAAAAAGCTGAATATCGAAGCCGCGAACGTTGAATTTACCGCCGGTTCTTCGGCTGCCGCCGGAGTGGCTGCGGGTGTCGGTACTGCGGCGTTCGCACCGACTGCGGCAATGGCTGTCGCGACCACGTTTGGCACTGCCTCAACAGGTGCCGCGATTTCCGGACTGACAGGGGCCGCGGCAACCAATGCCGCGCTGGCCTGGCTGGGCGGAGGTGCCTTGGCTGCGGGTGGTGGCGGCATGTCTGCGGGGTCCGCGCTGTTGGCCTTGGCCGGGCCTGTCGGCTGGGGCATCGGGGGCGTTGCCATTGTCGGTGGTGGTCTGTATGCACGGAGCAAGAACCGGAAAATTGCCGAAGAGGCCAACGAGCATCGCGCACAGATCGAGGGTTCAACCCGCACATTGAACGTTGCCAAGACATGGGTCGGACGGATGATCGCCAGCACCGTGCAGCATGCCAATGGCATGGAGGAGTTCCTCGGCGTTCTGATGCGTACAGCTCCGGGTAACTATTCGCTGTTCAACGCAGGGCAGAAGGATATGCTCGCGGCGCTCATCAATCACATGAATGCGCTATCGCAACTGCTGAACAAGGCGCCCGAATGATGACGGGTGATCAGACCGGGACTGTTCGCGACCAGATCAGTGCGCAATTAGTGGAGGGGATCAACAGTATCCGCGTCCACACCACGACACTGTTGCTCAATGGACAGGACGCCGCGTTCCACAAAGCCGTTGAGCAGATCGACATTGTCCGCACGTTTCTGGAGAGTCCCGAGAAAATCCTCGGCAACCCTTTGACCAAACATGGAGAGATTGCCGAGCAGGTTGAAGTGGGGATCCGCAATGCCCGCTCGCTGATCGAGCAGGGGGACTTTGTTGCAACGTTTGATGGCGTGGGCCGAACGGCAAAGGAAGACTTTTTGCTGGAGGGTATTGCGGTCCAGTCCAAGTTCATCAACGGCGCCAACAGTGGGCTCAGGGAAGTGCTGGAGCACATGGAACAGTACAAGGATTTCGGTCGAGACGGTTCGTACTACCAGATTCCCAAAGACCAGTTCGAAACCATTACCAAGGTCATGAATGGCGATCCCGGTCCTCTGGGCAAAGACTCCGTCAGAGCCATTATGGCGAAGGTCAAAGAAATCGAAGCGGAGTCCGGCAAACCGTTTCAAGAGGTCGTCAGACCGAGCGTGCAGAATTATGCAGACCCGCAACAGGGCAAGGTGTTCGACACGCTCAATAAGGAAGAGGACGCGTTGACCGAACGCAATGAGCAGCGCAAGGAACAGATCCGCAGCGAAAACGGGCCTTCACTGGCTGGCGCGGCCCAGGCCGCTGCGATAGCTGGCGCCGTGGGCGGTGCGGTCGGCCTGACGACGTCGTTGTACGCCAAGTACAAGGACGGCAAGAACGTATTCAATGGTGATTTCGACGCCAGCGACTGGGCGGATGTGGGTATCGACACGGGTACTGCGGCAATTGGCGGCGCCATCGCCGGTGGCTCGATCTATCTCATGACCAATTATGCGGGCATGGCCGCGCCTTTTGCGGGGGCTGTGGTCAGCGCCGCGAAGGGGATGAATGCACTGATCGCTGATTACAACGCCAACAGGATCGACCTGGACGAACTGGTCAGCCTTGGCACGGTCATTTGTGCCGAGTCCGCCATTGTCGGCATCGCCACGGCTGCCGGCCAAACGCTGATCCCTATCCCGATCGTTGGGGCTGTGGTGGGATCAGTGGCCGGCAAAATGGTTGCCGAATTCCTCAAGGGGCAGTCGGCTCATGTACAGGCAGCCATGGATGCGCGGATGAACGAGTACTTGGCGACGGTCGACCGTCAATGTCAGGCAGTCGTGCAGGACATCCTTGACGCATTCGACCGACTGGGCGAGTTGATGACCGCCGCGTTCGATATCGAGCGTAATACCGAGCTGCTGCAAAGCAGCGTGGTATTGGCGCTGTCCTTGGGGGTGGCGCCTGACGTTCTGATTACTCGTCATGAAGAACTTGATGCGTTCATGATGAGCTGACTGACTAGCGCAAACCGGACAGAGGCGGGCGTGCGGGAAATGCGCGCCAGCCTCGGAAGGTGATTCAATGAACGCGGTCGCGAGCGGGGCGGATCTTCATTACGTCCTGCAGCTATCGAGCAAAATCCTTATCAGAACTTGAAGATCATCTGTTGGCATCGCGAACAGACCGCTTCCATTGGGATCTCCAAAGCGCGCAAGGATGGACCGATCACGCACCCCACGGCCCAATCGCGCAGGCATTTTCACTCGAACGCAATCTGTCATATTCCGTATCACTTCATTACACATAGTCACCAGCCCAACGCTTATTCAATGAGGCTGCACTGTGTTCCAACGTCTTCTGTGTTCGCTGTCCGTCTTGAGCCTGTCCATCGCCGCTGCCCACGCCGCCGAGTCCGTCCCGCTGGATACGCCACGCCTGCAAAGCATCGATAACTTGCGCGACATCGCGGGCATCACCACTGCGTACTCCACGGCCCACGACGGCACGATGCGCAGCGGCGTGTTCTACCGCTCCAACGCGCTGACCCCGTCGGCAGCGGATCTGGCGACCCTCAACAGCCTCGGCATCAGAGCGATTTACGACTTACGCACGCCTAGCGAAATCGCCGCCACGCCGGATACGATGCTCACCGGCGCGACCTACGAAAACATCGACATCATCGGCAGCACCACTTCCGGCGCAAACATCACTACGGTCTCGTTCAAAAGCGCCGCCGACGCCATTGCCATGATGGAGCAGACCAACCGCGCTTTCGTCAGCGATGCCGGCATGCGCGGTCAATTCGGCAAGCTGTTCAACGAACTGGCCAGCGTTGATGCCGCCCAGTTATTCCACTGCACCGCTGGCAAGGACCGCACCGGCTGGACCGCCGCCGTGTTGCAAAGCATCGCCGGCCTCGATAACGCGACCATCATGGCCAACTACCTGGCCACCAACGACTACACCGCCGCCCGCGTCGCCGCCACGTTGAAAGCCATGCCGGCCAGTATGGCGAGCATCTATGCGCCACTGCTCGGCGTGCAAGCCAGCTACTTGCAGGCCGGCCTCGATGAGGTCACCGCTCAATACGGCAGCATGGACAACTACCTCAAACAAGGTCTCGGCCTGTCGCAGGAAACCCTTTACGTCTTGCGCGGCAAACTGGTCGAGTACAACAGTTTACCGGGGCAAGCCGGTTTGATCGGTAACGCCGCCGCTGGCGCCGAATTGCTGCGACAGCTACAGAACAGCAACCTGTCCGGGACCTACAGCGCCTACAACTACTACCTGCAATCGGCCATCGACGCCGGCACCCTCGGCGGCGTCGAATCCACCGTCGGCGGCCAGGTTCACGCCGACGCCGCCAGCTACCTGCTGCGCCAAAATGCAATGATCGAACAAGCCGCCGCACCGTTCGCCAGCGGTACCGACCTCAAGCTCGGCCAATACCGTTTGTGGACCACCGCGCTCGCCGGCTACCTGGGCACTGACGGCTCAGCCCACGCCGACAGCAGCAACGAACACAGCCAGGGCCTGATGGTCGGCCTCACCCAGCGCTTCACCGAACAACTCAGCGCCCGTGGTGGTTTCGGCTACAGCAAAGGCTCAGTGGGCGGGGCAGGTGGCGAGGCGGATACCGACTTCACCTTCTTCAACATCGGCGCCCGCTACGGCTTCACCAGCCTGGAACGCGGCCTGTTCGTCGACGCCAGCGCCAGCGCCGGTTATGTCGACTACGACAGCAAACGCGACCTCGGCGGTGGCCTCGGTACGGCGAAGGGCGACACCCACGGCAACCTCACCGGCGCGACGTTGGCGCTGGGTTATCGAATGCCGGTCAGCGGCGTGATTCTAGAACCGAGCCTTGGTGTGCGCGTCAGCCATCTCGATCTCAAAGGCTTCCAGGAAAAGGGCAGCGAACTGTCGCTGGACGTTGACGACAGCAAGCAAACCCGCCGCAGCGCCGTGGCCAATCTCGACGTGTCCTTCGCCCCGATCGCCATGGGTAACTGGCAACTTTTGCCGGGTGCGCGGGTGGGTTATGAGCATGTGCTCGGCGATCATCGGGTCGAAAGCAAAGGTCACTTGCTTGGCTTGGATATCGAACAACGCGCCGCTTTCGACAACCGCGATCAGTTCAGCGGCGGCGTCAACCTCATGGCCAACCTAGGCCCCGTCAGCCTCGGCGCTGAAGTGGGCGCTAGCGGAGGCGGGGACAGCCACGGTTTCGCCGGCAGTCTCAAGGCCAGCTATCAGTTCTGAAACGCGCCGCTTTCACAGGCATTCAAGCACTTGTCCAATCGGCGCTGGCGCATTTGAATGCTTGTGCAAGAACCCCTGGAATTGCGCGACGGGCATCGGTCTGGCAAACAGCCAACCTTGCCCGAAGTGCACGCCACGGCTGCGCAGATACTCAAGCTGGGCCTGGGACTCGATGCCCTCGGCCACCAGTTTCAAGCGCAGACTCTTGGCCATTTCGATAATGTGCGCCGTCACCGAGGAGGCCGTCGGATCGACGTCGATGCTGTCGACAAACGACTTGTCGATCTTCAGCACATCCAGTGGCAACTGTTGCAGATGTTGCAGGCTGGAAAACCCTGTGCCGAAATCGTCGATGGCCGCCATAAAACCCAACTCGCGCGCCCGATTAACCGTCTGCCGCGCCGCATCAATCTGCAGAAAACCCCGCTCGGTCGCCTCCAGCCAGATCTGGCTCGGCCACACATCGGCCTTGCTTATCGCCGCTTGCAGCCGGGGCAGAAAACGCCCGCTGCTGACGTCTGCCGCCGCCAGGTTAATCGCCACATGCAGATCGCGCTGCTGCACTAGCAACGGCCCCAGATCCTCCAGCACCTGATCGATGAGCTGATCGGTGATCGGCTGAATCAAACCACTTTGTTCCGCCAACGGAATAAACCTGTCCGGTGGCACCAGGCTGCCGTCCGGATGCTGCCAGCGCACCAGAGCCTCTGCGCCGACGCAGGCGCCATCGTGCAAATCAATGATCGGTTGATAGTGCACGATGAACTCGCGATTGCGCACCGCCAGCTCAAGCTCGGCCAATGGTGACAGGCGTTGCCGTGTCCGCCTGACGAGCATCAACACCAGCATGCCCGCGATCAGCCCGCCAATCGGCAATAACAGCATCTCCCTGCGCAGCAGTCCTTGCAGCAACTCGTGACGCGACACGGCGGCAATCGCCACCCAGTCACCGCTGTGCACCAGCGTATAGAGATAGCCATCCTCCAGCGCCGTGGCCGGGCCCAAATGCACACGACTCATGAAGCGCTCTGCCCCCGGCCGCGACACCCCGACCAGTTGCCCGGCCGCCGTGCCGACCATCAGATGTACATCATCCTCGACCATCACTTGCAAAAACTGTTCAGGGTCGACCAGCACGTTGAACGCTGCGTATTGCAGCGCCATCATCGGCTTGGTCGGCCCAATCCGCGCCTGCACACCGAGCGACACGCGCACGCCATCAGCGGTGGTGAAATCTTCCTTCCACGGCGTCACCCGATGGCCCACTGCCCCCCACGAACCGCAGGCATAAACCTCTTCCTCGACGTAGCCGATCGACTTCACCGAGAACGTGTTGATGGTCAGCAGACGCATCTCGTCGATGCTCTGCGGGGTGCAAGGGGCGAGTTCGGACGCGGCGATGCTCTTCAGCACGCCGGCCGCTTCATGGAATGTATTGTTGGCGCGATTCGAGGCCACGACGGCCAGCGATTCCAGACGTTGCTGCGCTGCCGCCAGATTCAACACCCAGGCGACGTAGCCCATCAAAAGTATGGGAAGCAAGACACACGGAAGGCCCAGGAGAATGCTCCCCCAGACAATGCGTTTTTTGTTCATTTGACGCCACCTTGGCCCACGGCCCGTGACGTGCGGCTGCACGGCTGTTTTTCAGCGAATACAGATTACCCCCGCCGCCCATCAATAAAGTTGTCGCAGATCAACACTCAACACCGCGAGCGCAACTGCGCAGGACGCACTCCAAAGGCACTCTGAAAATACTGACAGAACCGCCCGACATTACTAAAGCCAAACCGCAACGCCACCTCCGTCACCGTCACCGAATGCCGCTGCGCCAAGGCCTCATACGCCCGCTCCAAGCGCACCTGACGCTGATACGCCACAACCGACGTCCCGACAAACCGCCGAAACCCCTCCTGCAACGCCCGCTGACTGACATTACTCAACCGCGCCAGCTCCACACCACTCACCAGCTGCTCCGGATGCGCCTGAATAAACTCCACCGCCAACTTCACATGCCGCGGCGCAACCCTCGGCGCCGGCCCCCGCAACACCTCAGTGAAATTGTGCGGCCAGGCCTCCAGCACCGCATCAACCAACATCTCCCGCAAACGCGACGGCATAAGCGTGCCGCTGTTGATCAACACATCAAACTCCGTCCCCGTCGCCAGATCGATCAACGCCTTGATCCCCTGAAACGCCGCCGAGTTCAGATCCACCACGGGCTCAAACACAATCTTCTGCACAATCGGCCTACCCAACAGCGCCGACAACCGCTCGGTGAGCTGCCCCCGACCAATCGACATCCCGTGCTGCGCGTGGTTGTCGAGAAAGTGCATCGAGCGGATGTCAGCCTTGTCGATGGCCAAACCGATGTGCGACATGCCGACGGATTCGCAGGTGTGGCTGAAGACGATCTTGCCGGCAGTGGGAATGACGAAAGTGATTTCGTCCAGCGGATCGGGGAAGGTCACGCTGAAATCACCGTGGTAATGCATGCGACGAAAACTGACGCCTTCGTGCCGACCGTAGACGCCGCCGATGATGATGTTGGGCGGTGGGGGCGGGGTGTCGGAATAGCGGTTGCCGAAGAGTTTGGAGAAGAGCGCGCCGAAGTCTTCGCAGTGGAGGTTTTCGGAGCGGAGGATGATTTTTTGGCGGGGTGGGGTTGGGAACACTTTCGGTGGTTCCTTGGGTTTTGGGGGCTTTGGGGATGGGGCATGCGTTTGGGCGGTGTGAGGGTAGCCGTTGTGTAGTGGTCTAATGAAACCGGACACCCATTTAGGCGAGAATGCTCGCCAGATAGAGGTGTCTGATGACCAAACAACGTCGTTCTTTTTCCGCTGAATTCAAACGCGAGGCCGCAGGCCTCGTGCTCGATCAAGGCTATAGCCATATCGAAGCCAGCCGCTCGCTTGGTGTGGTTGAGTCCGCGTTGCGCCGCTGGGTTAATCAGCTTCAGCAGGAGCGCACTGGCGTTACTCCGCAGAGTAAAGCGCTGACGCCAGAGCAACAGAAAATCCAGGAATTGGAAGCTCGAATCGCTCGACTTGAGCGGGAGAAATCCATTTTAAAAAAGGCTACCGCGCTCTTGATGTCGGAAGAGCACGAGCGCACGCGCTGATTGATCAACTGGGGGGTGTCAGAAATTTTGTGTTCGGGCATAACATGAGTAAGAGGTGCATGTATGCCAACCAAAAAGAAACCCCTGCGTGACCTACCAAAAATCCCCAAGGAGCTGCTCGAAGAGTTCGGTGAGGGGCTGATTACCGCAGAGGCTATTGAAGACGCTTCTGCGGCCTTCAAGAAGGCCTTGATTGAGCGAGCATTGAGTGCCGAGCTCGGTCACCACCTGGGGTATCCGCCGGGCGCGCAGCGCCCAGAGGATGAAACCAACCAGCGCAATGGCAAAACGGGCAAGACGATTTTGACGGGGGATGGCCCGCTGCGGCTGGAGATTCCCCGTGATCGGGATGGCAGTTTTGCCCCCATTCTGATCCCCAAGCATGAGCGGCGTTACACCGGTTTTGATGACAAGATCATCGCCATGTATGCCCGAGGCATGACCGTTCGAGAAATCCGCGCTTTCCTCTCTGAGCAATACGGGACGGACGTTTCCCATGACTTCATCAGCTCAGTCACGCACGAGGTGATGGAGGAAATTGGTGCGTGGCAACAGCGACCGCTTGAGCCGATGTACCCAGTCATTTTCTTCGATGCGCTGCGGGTCAAGATCCGAGAAGAAGGCCTTGTCCGCAACAAGGCGATTTACTTGGCGCTGGGTGTTTTACCCGATGGAACGCGCGATATTCTTGGTATCTGGATCGAAAACACCGAGGGTGCGAAGTTCTGGATGAAGGTCTTCAACGACCTCAAGACCCGCGGCGTAGAGGACGTGCTGATCGCCGTGACTGACGGTCTCAAAGGCATGCCAGAGGCGCTAAGCGCAGTATTTCCGGCAACAACGCTGCAAACATGCATCGTCCACTTGATCCGCAACAGCCTCGATTACGCGGCGTGGGACAAGCGCCGTGAGCTGGCCAAGGCGCTAAAACCGATCTATCAAGCCATCAACGCAGAAGCGGCTGAGGAAGCACTGGATGCCTTTGAAAATGGCCCTTGGGGTAAGCAATACCCAACGGTGGTGGCGGCCTGGAGACGAGCCTGGGATCGAGTGATTCCATTTTTTGTCTTCCCGCCTGCCATTCGAAAAGTGATCTATACGACCAACGCTATCGAAAGCATCAACGCTCAGCTACGCAAGATCATCAAGACCCGGGGCCACTTCCCGACGGATGACGCAGCGACCAAGCTGATCTGGCTTGGGCTGCGTAACATCACGGCAAACTGGGGCTCGGCGGCTCATGACTGGAAGAGTGCGATGAACCAATTTGCGATTCTGTACGGAGATCGATTTATCAGGCCGACCTGGTAAAACCCGGCCTGCCTGACGGCAGGCCATTACCGGCCCGCACACAAAAAATCTGACACTCTCATCAACTGAGCCCCCAAGAGCCGGTTGATTGGCTTTGCGCAGTCTTTGACGTCACTCGTTCGTGTTACTACGCCCATCGTCTCAGGCGCCGAACTCCAGACGTTGAGCGGCTTCGGTTGCGCAGCCGGGTTAACGAACTGTTTACGCAAAGTCGAAGCGCCGCCGGTAGCCGCAGCATCGTGTCGATGATGCAGGAAGACGGCGAGCAAATTGGGCGGTTCAAGGTGCGAGGCCTGATGCGGGAACTGGAGTTGGTCAGTAAACAACCTGGATCACATGCCTACAAACAAGCGACGGTTGAGCGGCCTGACATTCCGAACATATTGAATCGAGAGTTTGATGTGCCGGCGCCGAATCAGGTCTGGTGTGGCGACATCACCTACATCTGGGCTCAAGGGAAATGGCATTACCTGGCTGTCGTTATGGATCTTTACGCGCGCCGAGTGGTGGGCTGGGCGCTGTCGAACAAGCCGGATGCGGATCTGGTCATCAAGGCGTTGGACATGGCTTACGAACAGCGTGGCAGGCCTCAAGGGCTTCTGTTTCACTCGGATCAGGGCTCGCAATATGGCAGTCGCCAGTTTCGCCAACGGCTCTGGCGTTACCGCATGCGCCAAAGCATGAGCCGTCGTGGAAACTGCTGGGATAACGCGCCGATGGAGCGTGTGTTTCGCAGCTTGAAAACTGAATGGATACCGACCGTGGGCTACATGACAGCTCAAGAAGCGCACCGCGACATCAGTCATTACCTGATGCATCGGTACAACTGGATTAGACCGCACCAATTCAACAACGGACTGGCCCCAGCTCAGGCCGAGAAAAAACTTAACGTCGTGTCCGGGATTAGTTGACCACTACAGTTCCAGCGACTGGAAGCGATCCTGGAAAGTGAAATCGAAACTCTTGGCAGCCCAAAGGCTACCTTACTCGGGTTCGCCACGGCGGTGTTGGCCTACAACGTCCTGGCCGTCCTCAAACGAAGCGTCGAGCAAGCTCACCGGGATACCCAGCCTGACGGCTGGGAAGCCTCGACCTATCACTTGGCGGTTCAGGTCAGGAGTGGTTATGAGGGAATGCAGATTGCGCTGCCTTCGGAATATCTTCCCGTCATTCCTCTGGAAAAACTGGCCCAGCGCTTACTAGAGCTGGCCAGCAACATCCAACCCAAACAAGTTGCGAAAAGCCCCCGTGGCCCCAAGGTGCCTAAGCCCAAGACATGGGTCCAAGGCACGGCGGTGCATGCGCATGTTTCAACGGACAGAGTAATCAAGGCTGCCAAAACTAAAAGACCTTGAAAGGGATGGCTGTAAGAGCGAAACCGCCAGCGGCCCCAGCCGCAGCAACGGATATGCCCCCAATCCAAACATTGACCCATAAGCAAGCCATGCGTAGCCTTGCGCTTTCGAGGTTCTTCGGCCCATGCCGAAGCTAAGAAGGGAACGCGGTCAATGCCGCGGCTGCCCCCGCAACTGTGAACGGTGAAGTTCGTTGCCAAGCCACTGCCAGCTCAATCCACAGAGCCCGCGGGAAGGCGCAACGAACGCCAGGCCCAGCGCCTGAACACCGTCAGCCAGGAGACCTGCCTCGTCACAGATTCTCACTACAACCGGGCGGGGTGATCCGGTGGCGAACTCTCCAGGCACGCACGCGCGGTGCCGGTTCTCGTCCCGTATGCCCGCCACTTTGCCAAAGGGCATACCGATGAAAACACTGGCCAAACTCCCCGTCACCATCGTCACCGGCTTCCTCGGCTCGGGCAAAACCACGCTGCTACGGCACATGCTCGATAACGCTCAGGGCCGCCGCATCGCAGTGATCGTCAACGAGTTCGGCGAGTTGGGCATTGACGGTGAAATCCTCAAACAGTGCACCATCGGCTGCACCGAAGAAGAAGCCTCCGGTCGCGTTTATGAACTGGCCAACGGCTGCCTGTGCTGCACCGTTCAAGAAGAATTCTTCCCGGTGATGCGCGAGCTGGTGGCACGTCGTGGTGACCTCGACCACATCCTCATCGAAACCTCCGGTCTGGCCCTGCCGAAACCATTGGTGCAAGCCTTTCAGTGGCCGGAAATCCGCAGTGCCTGCACTGTTGATGCGGTGATCACCGTGGTCGACAGCCCGGCCGTGGCCGCCGGCACTTTCGCCGCGTTCCCGGATCAGGTCGACGCCCAGCGCAAACTCGACCCGAACCTGGACCACGAATCGCCACTGCACGAACTGTTCGCTGACCAACTGGCCAGCGCCGATCTGGTCATCCTCAACAAGGCCGACCAGACCAGCCCGGAAGACCTCGCGCGCGTGCGCCTTGAAGTCGCCGAAGAGCTGCCGCCCGCAGTAAAAATCATCGAAGCCAGCAACGGCCGCCTGCCGCTGGACGTGCTGATCGGCCTCGGCGCCGGTTCCGAAGAACACATCGATAGCCGCCACAGCCATCACGATCACCACCACGACGGTGATGACGATCACGACGACCACGATCACGACGCCTTTGATTCGATCTCCATCGAACTGCCGCAAGCTGACGAAAGCCTGCTGCTCGATGCGCTGACGCAACTGGTGGTCCAGCACGGCATCCTGCGTGTGAAGGGCTTCGCGGCGATCCCGAACAAGCCGATGCGCTTGCTGATTCAAGGTGTGGGTACGCGTTTCGACAAGCACTTCGACCGTCAGTGGGGTGCCGATGAGGCACGCGTCACGCGTCTGGTGTTGATCGGTCAGGAGCTCGACGCGGCGCAACTCGAGGCGCAACTGCGCGCCGCGCTCAGCGTTTAAGCCATGCACCTGCTCAGGACCCAGCCCGGCGGTTTCGTCTCGGATGACAACATTGCCGACCTTGGCCAAACCCCCGCCGAGCTGGTGATCCTGTGCAGCGGTGATTCCAGTCTGGCGCTGCTCGCCGAAGCCGCGCAGCAGTTGCCCGAGGATTATCCGAGCCTGCGTCTGGCCAATCCGATGCAGGTGCAGAATCACGCCTCGGTCGATTTGTACGTCGACGAAGTGTTGCGCCACGCCAAGGTGATCCTGATCTCGCTCCATGGTGGCATTGCTTATTGGCGTTATGGCGTCGAGCGTCTGATCGAGCTGACTGAGCGCGGTGTGCAGGTGATTCTGGTGCCGGGTGACGATCGCCCTGATCCGGAACTCAGCGATCTGAGCACCGTCGCAGCCGAGGATCGCGATCGACTCTGGCAGTTCTTGCGCCAAGGCGGCATGGGCAACGCGCTGGACTTCTTTCGTTGTCTGGCCAACCGTTGGCTGGCCCGCGATTACGTTTGGGGTGAGCCGCAAACGCTGCCGCGCACGGCGATTTACCATCCGCACAAAACTTCTGCCGCACTGAGTGACTGGCAAGCCGAATGGCTGCCCGAGCAACCGGTGGCGGCGGTGCTGTTTTACCGTTCGCACTTGCAAGCGGCGAACACCGCGTTCATCGATATTTTTTGCCAGCGCCTGCAGGCTGCTGGATTGAATCCGTTGCCGATCGCGGTGGCCAGTCTGAAAGAGCCCGGCTGTCTGTCGGTGGTCGAGGACTGGCTGGATGAAGTCGAAGCGGGGGTGATTCTCAACACCACCGGTTTCGCCCAGTCCAGCCCTGAAGCGCCGCATCTGCGGCCGTTTCGTCGCAATATCCCGGTGATCCAGGCGATCTGTGCCCAGGACAACGAGCCCGGCTGGCGCGACAGCGAGCAGGGCCTTGGGCCAAGGGATCTGGCGATGCACATTGCCCTGCCGGAACTCGACGGGCGCATCATCAGCCGGCCGATCAGCTTCAAGGATCTGGCCTGGCGTAGCGAGCGCAGTCAGTCCGATGTGGTCTGCTACCGCGCGCAACCGGAGCGCATGGATTTTGTCGCCGAACTGGCGCGGCGCTGGATCGATCTGGCGCGGGTGCCGAACGCCGAGAAACGCATCGCGTTGATCCTTGCCAATTACCCGACCCGCGACGGACGCATCGGCAACGGCGTCGGCCTCGATACGCCGGCGGCGGCGCTGAATATCCTGCGTGCGTTGCAGGCCGAGGGCTATCCGGTCACGGCAGAGTTGCCCAAAACCGGCACCGAGCTGATCCAGCAATTGCTCGGCGGCGTCAGCAACGATCTCGACACGATTGATCTGCGCCCGTGCCAGCAAAGTCTGGCGATGGACGATTATCTGGCGATGTTCAATGCACTGCCTGACGCCAACCGTGCGGCGGTGGTCGAGCGTTGGGGCCCGCCGCAAAACGATCCGATGTGCCGCGACGGGCGCATGATGATCGCCGGTCTGCGTTTGGGCCTGACCTTTGTCGGTATTCAACCGGCGCGGGGTTATCAGGTCGATCCGAGCGCGGTCTATCACGATCCGGATCTGGTGCCGCCCCACGGTTATCTCGCGTTCTATTTCTGGCTGCGCAACACCTATGGCGCCCACGGCGTGATCCACGTCGGCAAGCACGGCAACCTCGAATGGCTGCCGGGCAAAGGTGTCGGACTGTCCGAGAACTGCTGGCCGGATGCGTTGCTCGGGCCGCTGCCGAACATTTATCCGTTTATTGTCAACGACCCGGGCGAGGGCGCCCAGGCCAAACGACGCACACAAGCGGTGATCATCGACCACTTGATGCCGCCGCTGACCCGCGCCGAAACCTATGGCCCGCTGCGTAATCTGGAGCTGTTGGCCGACGAATACTACGAAGCGCAGCTGCTCGATCCGCGCCGTGCCCGCGAGTTGCAACGCGACATTCTGCAACTGGTGCGCGATACGCAAATCGATCGTGAACTGCAGCTCGACGCAGCACTGGACAGCGACGCCGATGCGGCGATCTGGCTGCCGCGGCTCGACACCTACTTGTGTGATCTGAAGGAATCGCAAATCCGCGATGGCCTGCACATCTTTGGCGAGTCGCCGACCGGGCGTTTGCGCATTGATACGTTGCTGGCGTTGCTGCACATTCCGCGTGGTGACGGCAAGGGCGCGCAGTCGAGTTTGCTGCGCGCATTGGCCAAGGCGTTCGAGTTGGGTTTTGATCCACTCGATTGCGCACTGGCTGATCCGTGGCTTGGCCCGCGTCCGGTTGAGCTGGTATCGGTCAGCGACGAAATCTGGCGCACTGCCGGCGATACCCGCGAACGCCTTGAACTATTCGCTACTGCGTTGATCTGCGAATCCCTGCAAATTCCCTGTGGGAGCGAGCCTGCTCGCGAAGGCGTCGTGTCAGTCGCTAAAGATTTAACTGAACCACCGCTTTCGCGAGCAAGTCCGCTCCCGCAGGGGCCGGGCTGGATGGAAGTGAGTGCAATCACCGACCACCTGCGCGAAGTGGTCGCCCCACGCCTCGACGCCTGCGGTCCCGCTGAAATGCGCGGCCTGCTCGACGCCTTGAGCGGCCGTTTCGTCCCGGCAGGCCCGAGTGGCGCACCCAGCCGCGGTCGCCTCGACGTATTGCCCACCGGGCGCAACTTCTATTCGGTCGACGTGCGTAACCTGCCGACCACCACCGCATGGCGCATCGGCTTCCAGTCGGCCACGCTGATTCTTGAGCGGCACTTGCAGGATCACGGCGATCACTTGCGCCAGCTGGGCTTGTCGGTGTGGGGCACCGCGACCATGCGCACTGGCGGCGACGACATCGCCCAAGCCATGGCGCTGATGGGCGTGCGTCCGGTGTGGGCCACCGGCAGTCAGCGTGTCGATGATTTCGAGATTCTGCCGCTGAGCCTGCTGGATCGCCCGCGTGTCGATGTGACGTTGCGGGTATCCGGATTCTTCCGCGATGCCTTCGCCAACTTGATCCGGCTGTTCGACGCGGCCGTGCAAGCGGTTGCCGCGCTGGACGAGCCGGATGATCTCAACCCCTTGGCCGCCAAAGTGCGCGCAGAACGCGAGGCGCTGCTGCAGTCGGGTCTGGATGAAGAGGCCGCGCGGCGTCAGGCCGGGTGGCGAATCTTCGGCGCCAAACCCGGTGCCTATGGCGCCGGCGTGCAGGGTGCGATTGACGGCCGTTTGTGGCAGAGCCGCGAGGATCTGGCCGAGGTTTACCTGAACTGGGGCGCCTATGCTTATGGCGGCTCCGACGAAGGCACGGCGGCTCGCGAACAATTCGTCCAGCGCCTGAGTCAGGTGCAAGCCGTGTTGCAGAATCAGGATAATCGCGAGCACGACTTGCTCGATTCCAACGATTACTACCAGTTCCAGGGCGGCATGCTCGCGGCCGTGGAAACCCTGCGCGGCGAAGCAGCGGCCAGTTACCACGGCGATCACAGTCAGCCGGATCTGCCGAAGATTCGCACCTTGAAAGAGGAGCTGAACCGGGTGATCCGCTCGCGGGCGGCGAATCCGAAATGGATCGACGGGGTCAAGCGTCACGGCTATAAAGGCGCGTTTGAAATGGCGGCGACGGTTGATAACCTGTTTGCCTTCGACGCCACGACGCAGTTGATCGACGATCATCAATACGCGTTGCTGGCCGATGCGTATCTGCTTGATCCGGCGACGCGTGATTTTGTTCGTGAGCATAATCCGCATGCGCTGCGGGACATGACCGAGCGGATGCTCGAAGCCCAGCAACGCGGGATGTGGCAGGAGCCGGGGGCCTATAAAGAGGCTCTCGAAAATCTGCTGCTGGACATAGAAGAAGATACCTGACGCAGCTCATTTCAAATGAGGGAGCGGGCTTGCTCGCGAAAGCGTCGTATCAGACACCCAATGCGTTGAATGACACACCGCCTTCGCGAGCAAGCCCGCTCCCACCGTTTGAAAGCATTTCACCGACCATGACCGAGTAATGACGATGACCGACACCCCACATTTCCCGCTCTCCGCCGTGGTCGGCGCCGACGATCTGAAACTCGCCCTGTGCCTCACCGCCATCGATCCGAAAATCGGCGGCGTACTCATCGAAGGCCCACGCGGTATGGCCAAATCTACCTTGGCCCGTGGCCTTGCGGATCTGCTCGCCAGCGGCCAGTTCGTCACGCTTCCGCTGGGCGCCACCGAAGAACGCCTGGTCGGCACCCTCGACCTCGATGCCGCCCTGAGCGATGGTCGCGCGCAGTTTTCCCCCGGCGTTTTGGCTAAGGCTGATGGCGGCGTGCTCTACGTCGATGAAGTCAACTTGCTGCCTGATCATCTGGTCGATCTGCTGCTCGACGTCGCTGCCAGCGGCACCAACCTGATCGAGCGCGACGGCATTTCCCATCGGCATTCGGCGAAGTTCGTGCTGATTGGCACGATGAACCCGGAAGAGGGCGAGTTGCGCCCGCAACTGCTCGACCGCTTCGGCTTGAACGTCGCCCTCAGCGGTCAAACGGCACCGACCGAGCGCGGGCAGATCATCCGCCGCCGTCTCGATTTCGACAGCGATCCACAAGCGTTCTGCATGCAGTGGGAAACCGCGCAGCAAACCCTGCGCGAACGCTGCGAAAACGCCCGCCGCGCCTTGGCCGGCATTCCTCTGGATGATGCGGCGCTGGCGCAAATCACCGAGCGTTGCTTTGCTGCTGGCGTCGATGGGTTGCGTGCCGACCTCGTCTGGTTGCGCGCGGCCCGGGCCCATGCCGCCTGGCGCGGCGCCACCGCCATCGCTGAAGAGGACATCGACGCGGTGGCGGAATTTGCCTTGCGCCATCGTCGTCGCGAACAAACCCCGTCGAGCCCTCAGCAACAACCGGCGCCATCCCCGGCAAACGCGCAGGCCAGCCCCAATGAAGGGCAGGGCCAGTGGGGCGACATGCCGGCCCCGGCACTCGCCACCGGCAGCCGCCGTGAAGTGCCGAGCTGGCCAAAAAAGCCTTAGGCATTCGCCCCCGGTCCGACGCGGGGGCGAATGCCAGACCCCGCGCCGGGCAACTCGATAACGGACGCCTGGGTAAACGTCATGCCGCTCGCAGTGGTTCGGTGAACTGGCCGGGCACGCTGCTCAATGGTCGTCCGCAACGCCGTGAAGATCTGCTGTTTCAACTGCGCACCCGCTCGCCCCATGAGTTGTGGCTGGTGATCGTCGATGCCTCGGCCTCGACGCGCCGGCATAACGCACTGAGCGATGCCAAGGGCTTGCTCGCGCAACTGTTCGATGACGCTTATCGCCAGCGCGCGCGTTTGGCGTTGTTGACCGCCAGTGGAGCGGCGCCGAAGTGGCAGGTGCAAGGGCTGAAGGCCTCAAGCGGTTTGCGCGCCTGGCTGGAGGGGTTGGGCGCCGGCGGCGGCACGCCGTTGCTGGCGGCGCTGGCGCAGGCGCAGCAATGGCTGGCAGTGCGGCGCAAGCGCTTTCCTGCCGAGCAGCAGCGTTTGCTGGTGGTGACGGATGGGCGTTTGAAAATGTGGGCAGGGTTACCGGTGCTGGAATGTCCGGGGCTGCTGATCGATATCGAGCGTGGGCCGATACGCTTGGGCCGGGCAAAGGATCTGGCGGGGGCGCTAGACGCGGAGTATCGGCACATCGACGACCTTTGATTCTGGTGTCGTCTGACCGGGCCTCATCGCGGGCAAGCCCGCTCTCACAGGTTTTTCTGCTGAACCCAGGCATTGTGCCCGCCTCGGGAACGGTGGGAGCCGGGCTTGCCCGCGATGGCAGCCACTCGGACTCGGATCTGTTGACCACAATTCGCATCGCTGCTCTATGCTGCACTCCAGCCCCAATCACAAGGAGTGAGCGATGCGAATTCTGGTCAAGAATGCTCAGGACGATTTCCGCGTCAAAGCCTACGCCGGTACTAACGGTGTGCTGTTGGCGATGGACCTCGCCGAGCCGCGTCGCCGCGGCCTGCTTGGGTTTGCGATCGAAAAGCAGCAGGGCGCCAAACCGTGGTTGTTCCTGTTCAACAGCCTGACCTTCCCCGGCAAAGCCCACACATTCCCCCAGTTCCACGCCACCCCCAGCGATAAGGCCCCGCTGCAAAAATTCCGCTGGGCCGATTACGCGGTCAATCCGGGGATGATGATTCATTACCGGGTCCACCTGGCTTATGGCACGCCGGATGCGCCGCAACTGGGCGAATCGCTGGAGTTGACCATCACTTCAGACGACGGCCAACCCGCCAATCAACGTCTGATTTTCAACCGCGCCGTGGCCGCCAGTCAGGCGTTCCAGCGCAAATTTCCCGACCTCGATGCGCAGATCAGCGCCAACAGGAACCTGCCCATCGAAGCCTGGCCCGATGCCGCACGGCAATGGTTGGAGAACGGCTTGCTCGGGCGTCTGCTGGGGTTTATCGAGCGCGCGGTCGATGGTCAGTGGGCGCTGGACATCGCCATTTATGAGTATCAGTTGCAAGCCATTGTCGACGTGGTGAACGCGGCATTTGAGCGGGGTGTGCAGGTGCGGGTGCTGTATCACGCCCGCGACGATGACGAAGACACCACGATCAACGAAGCGAGCCTAGCGAAGCTGCCAGCGGCGAGCAAGCGTGGACGGGTGACACACAACATCTTCCACAACAAATTCATTGTTCTTAGCCGGATCGGCAATACGGGCGAGCGCCAGCCGCAAGCCGTTTTGTGCGGCAGCACCAATTTCACCGCCAATGGCGTTTATCGTCAGGCCAACGTGGTGCATGTGCTGGACGACGCGAGGGTTAGTGCAAGTTATCTGCAAACCTTTGAGCAGATCTGGGCGCAGCCTGATGCTGTGGGTGTCACTCGCGAGTGGATCACTGAACACAACCCGATGGACGCCGCGCAATCGCTGTTCGCCGGCTTTTCACCGCGCACGGGTGGCGCTGATTTGCGTGAGTTTGTCGAGATCATCACTGCGGCGAAAAAGGACGTGTTGTTCGTCACCGCGTTCGCCTTGCCTGACGCAATCCTCAACGCGCTGCTCGGCCAGCCACACGACGACATTCTGCGTTACGGTCTGCAAAACACTGCCAGCCGCATCACCGGGTTTCACGCCGATCGCAGCGCCGAATTCGCCGCCACCGCGTTACTCAACACCGGTCTGGAAGGCTGGCTGCGCGAAAACATGAAGGGCCAGAAGGGCAATCTGTTGGTGCACACTAAAGCGGTGGTCACTGATTTCACCACGGACAATCCGACCATCATCAGCGGCAGCCACAACCTCAGCGCCTCGGCCAGCAATGGCAATGACGAGAACTACCTGATCATTCGTGGCGATACGGATCTGGCCGATCGTTATGGTCTGGAGTTGCTGCGGTTTTATGAGCATTACCGCTTTCGTTACTTCGCGAAGAAACTGGCGTTGAAGCAGGTGAGTCCGTTGGCGGTGGATGACCATTGGACCAATGATTATTACGTCGAAGGGGGGTTGCGCGAGCTGTCCCGAATGCGCTTTGCCGGACGGTAGCCGTTTTCTCTCTGGCCCCTTCGCGAGCAGGCTCGCTCCCACAGGTGATCGCGTTCCCATGTGGGAGCGGGCTTGCTCGCGAAGAGGTCATCAGTAACCACCCACCTTTACCGCTTACAGATTTTGAAATGATTTCGCACTGTAGGAAAAGTCACTCCAGGCTGTACGCTTCAAGGCCATTTTTCATTCAGGATTTACATGAACACCCTCTCGGAGCCTCCCGGTTATCCATTCCCCTCGCGCCACGGCGCGGTCTTGACGCACTCGCAGCATCCGGTTTTCCGACCCCCGTCTATTGTTGATAACGCGGCCCCAGAGCCTTCGCGTTGCGCTTTGCCGTGTCCGGCAGCCTGAATTTACTGAAGAGAGATCGAGACGTTTTATGGAATGGTTAGCGGATCCCACGGCCTGGTTAGGCTTGTTGACTTTGATCGTGCTGGAACTGGTGCTGGGTATCGACAACCTGGTGTTCATCGCAATCCTGGCGGACAAACTGCCCCCGCATCAGCGTGACCGCGCACGAATCATCGGCCTGTCGTTGGCGTTGATCATGCGTTTGGGCCTGTTGGCGAGTATTTCCTGGCTGGTCACCCTCACGCAGCCGTTGTTCGAGGTGTTCGACAAGAGCTTCTCCGGCCGTGACCTGATCATGCTGTTTGGCGGTGTGTTCCTGTTGTTCAAGGCCACCATGGAGTTGCATGAACGACTCGAAGGCCATGTCGGCGAGCGTACGAGCAACACGGCCTACGCACTGTTCTGGCCGATCGTTGCGCAGATCGTTGTGCTGGATGCCGTGTTCTCCCTCGACGCGGTGATTACTGCCGTGGGCATGGTCGATGAGCTGGCGGTGATGATGATCGCAGTGATCATCTCCATTGGCCTGATGATCGTTGCGAGCAAGCCGCTGACGCGCTTCGTCAACGCGCACCCGACGGTAATCATGCTGTGCCTGGGTTTCTTGATGATGATCGGTTTTGCCCTGACCGCTGAAGGCCTGGGCTTCCACATCCCGAAAGGCTACTTGTACGCGGCTATCGGTTTTTCGATCCTGATCGAGGTGTTCAACCAGATCGCTCGCGCTCGACGCAAACGCTCGATGCAGGGCCTGCGTCCGATACGCGAGCGCACCGCTCACGCGGTCATGCGTCTGCTGGGAGGTCGCACGCTGGCGGCGGAAGAAGTCGGCGAGGAGATTTCCGATTTGCTGGATAACGGTGATGCGCCGAGCGCCGAGCTGTTCGACCGTCGCGAGCGAGTGATGATCAGCGGTGTGCTGCAACTGGCCGAGCGGCCGATCCGCCAATTGATGACCGTGCGGGCCGACGTCGACAGTATTGACCTGGCAGACGATGCCGAGGCGATTCGTACCAAGTTGATGCACTCGTCCTACTCGCGCCTGCCGCTCATCCGTGATGGCGCCGTGGATGAACCGCTGGGCTTCGTGCACAAGAAGGAACTGCTCAAGGAGTACCTGGCCGGCACCGAGCCTAACCTGGAGCATCTGGCGCGCAAGACCATCAACCTGCTCGACAGCTATTCGATCCTTAACGCGCTGGAACAGATGCGCGCGGCGTCGACCCACATTGCCTTTGTGGTCAACGAGTTCGGCGACTTTGTCGGCGTGCTGACGATGACCGACATTCTCGAGTCGATTGCCGGCGAACTGCCCGATGCCAGCGAGATCGAAGGCCCGGACGTGGTCGAGGAGCAGGGCGGCTTCATGGTCAGTGGCGCATTGAACCTGACGCGTGTTCGCCAGCGCACCGGTTTCGCTGCCGAGCCGACCGAGGATTATCAGACTGTGGCCGGTTTGGTCATGAGCTTGCTGGACCGGCTGCCGATGATGGGTGATCGCCTGGAATATGAAGGCTGGCAGATGACCGTCAAGGCTGTGGAGGAGCGGCGAGTGACGCGGGTGTTGCTGGTGCGCGATTCTGCGTAAGACAGCATTCTTGCGCTGACGGTGCTGGCCTCTTCGCGGGCAAGCCCGCTCCCACAGTGTCCGTCGGACACGAGACGTTGACCCCTGTGGGAGCGGGCTTGCCCGCGAAAGCGATGTCTGAGACGCCGCGACGATGACGGGAAATGCACGGCCTCAAATCACCCGGCGATGCGCACGCGTGATTGTGCAGAGCCCGCTCAACGTGCGGCGCAACCAAGGCAGGTCATGTCGTGGCTTGTGCTGCAACAACGGCGCCTTGGTACTGCCAATATGCCAGGCGAAATCCGCCGCCAATGTTTCCTCCGTGCCAATCCCCTTGAGTTTTTTCACCAGCCTGCCGTTCTGGTAGAACAGCACCGTTGGCGTGCCCGTGACCAGCGGATGGCGCGGCGATTGGCTGGTATTGAGCATGTAGATATTGGCGCGATGCCGGTACTGCTCGGCGATCTGTCTGAAGATCGGCCCGGCCCATTCGCAGGCAGGGCAGTGTTCGTTGGCGAAATACAGGATTACCGGCCGCCAGGTTTTCAAGGCTTTGCGGTACGTAGCGGGCAGCGCTGAGTAAGGGGCTGGAGAACCCATTGAACACTCCTGTTCTCGATAATCGCAATGCATTCACGGGGCAGAAAAGCAAGTCACCATTGGATGACGACTCGCTTGTCTGACCTCTGTGGAGGGTTAGAGCAACTTCGACAGCACCACATCGCCAAAATAAGTTCCTGGGACACCATGCTCACCATCATTGGCTTCCAGCGTCACGTTGAATTTGAGTGTCGAGATCTGTACGTCAAATTTCTTCGACAGCACTATCCACTCCTGACCGCCATGAAGGTAAAGATGAACGGGCTCGCCTGTGGGAAGCGGTTGAACAGTGATACGTGCAGCATGGCCAGGTAGTGTTTTCACATTTGCGGAGAACATGAACTGCCCACCGCCGCCGCTGCCGGTAAGGACTTCCTGGCTGATGGAGTCTGGGGCAGCGACAATGCAGTGACCGGTTTCATAGCGCACACTCTCTGGATTGGTCGCCGTCCAATGCGCGCCTTGTTGAGAGAAGTCGCCGTTCTTAATGAGATTGTCCATGACGAAAATCCTTATCGTGAGTACTTTCAAGCCTCGATTGGCCAAGCCAGTAGGCTCGTAAATCCGTTTCCCGACAACTGTCAACTTTGACAGGTCCAGGCGAAAACCCGACGAATGGTCAGGGCTTGCCAAGTGACTTTTAACCCCTGCTTTGGCGCCTGGCGGTGTATTCGATAAGGCGTCGGGATGCACACAAATGTGACGTTACTTCCCACAGAGTTGCATTTGGGTAGCGCAACCCAGGCAGACGTTTTGCCTCCTTTAGCGTGCGCCTTCAACCAAGCCTCTGAATCACTTCGATTTTTTATGTATGCATGTTTTTCATCCATTCCTGTGGCACACTTTCTGCCGTCTATTCCGTAGTAACAAACCGAGTTCCGGTATAGCGGAATAAACGCCATCCTGGAGTGCTTGCCATGCATCGCCGACCTTCCTTGTTCAAAGCGTGTGTTTTTGTTCTCGCGGCTTCTTCTGCTGTCATGGGTATGGCCCAGGCAGCCGACAGCAAGCTCGATGCAGTTTTGGCCCGTGGGAAATTGATTGTGGGCACTGGCAGCACCAATGCACCGTGGCATTTCCAGGGCGCGGACGGCAAGTTGCAGGGCTTTGATATCGACATCGCCAGGATGGTGGCCAAAGGGCTGTTCAACGACCCGAGCAAAGTCGAGTTTGTGGTGCAGTCGTCCGATGCGCGGATTCCCAATCTGCTGACCGACAAGGTCGACATGAGCTGCCAGTTCATCACCGTCACTGCCAGCCGCGCCCAGCAGGTGGCGTTTACCCTGCCGTACTACCGCGAAGGCGTTGGCCTGCTGCTGCCGACCAACAGCAAGTACAAGGAAATCGAAGACCTCCAGGCCGGTGGCGACAGCGTCACCGTGGCGGTGTTGCAAAACGTCTATGCCGAAGAATTGGTGCACCAGGCCTTGCCTAAAGCCAAGGTCGATCAGTACGACAGTGTCGACCTCATGTATCAGGCCGTGAACTCCGGCCGCGCCGATGCCGCCGCCACCGACCAGTCTTCGGTCAAATACCTGATGGTGCAGAACCCGGGCCGCTACCGCAGCCCGGCCTATGCCTGGAGCCCGCAGACCTACGCCTGCGCGGTTAAACGCGGCGATCAAGACTGGCTGAACTTCGTCAACACAGCCCTGCACGAAGCCATGACCGGCGTTGAGTTCCCGACTTACGCCGCCTCGTTTAAACAATGGTTTGGCGTGGATCTGCCATCGCCCGCCATCGGTTTCCCTGTCGAATTCAAATGATCCCGTGAGAGCGGGGCGCCGATAACGCGCCCCGCTCAAGGTGCTGCTGACCATGAACTATCAGTTGAACTTTGCTGCCGTGTGGCGCGATTTCGACACCTTGCTGGCGGGGCTCGGTCTGGGCCTTCAACTGGCGCTGGTGTCGATCGCCATCGGCTGCGTGATCGGCCTGCTGATGGCGTTTGCCTTGCTGTCGAAGCATCGCGCCTTGCGGGTGCTGGCTTCGGTGTACGTCACGGTGGTCCGTAACACGCCGATTCTGGTGTTGATTCTGTTGATCTACTTTGCCTTGCCAAGCCTGGGCATCCGCCTGGACAAGATCCCCTCGTTCATCATCACGCTGTCGTTGTATGCCGGCGCCTATCTGACCGAAGTGTTCCGCGGCGGTTTGCTGAGCATCCCCAAAGGGCAGCGCGAAGCCGGGCTGGCGATCGGCCTCGGCGAATGGCAGGTCAAGGCCTACGTCACCGTGCCGGTGATGCTGCGCAACGTGTTGCCGGCGCTGTCGAACAACTTCATTTCGCTGTTCAAGGACACCTCGCTGGCCGCCGCGATTGCGGTGCCGGAGCTGACCTATTACGCGCGCAAGATCAACGTCGAGAGCTACCGGGTGATCGAAACCTGGCTGGTGACCACGGCGCTGTATGTCGCGGCCTGTTACCTCATTGCCATGCTGCTGCGTTACTTCGAGCAGCGTCTGGCGATCCGCCGATAGGAGGCAGCAATGTACCAATCTCCCAGTTGGTTGCATGAGTTGTGGGTCGCGCGCGAGCCGCTCTGGCAAGGTTTTCTGACCAGTGTGCAAGTGTCGGCGCTGGCAATCTTGTTCGGCACGTTGCTCGGTGTCGTCACCGGTCTGGTGCTGACTTACGGCCGCTTCTGGATGCGCGCGCCGTTTCGCTTTTACGTCGACATCATTCGCGGCACCCCGGTGTTTGTGCTGGTTTTGGCTTGCTTCTACATGGCCCCGGCACTGGGCTGGCAGATCAGCGCGTTTCAGGCCGGTGCCTTGGGTCTGACGCTGTTTTGCGGCTCACACGTTGCCGAGATTGTGCGCGGCGCGTTGCAAGCGTTGCCTCGTGGGCAGATGGAAGCCAGCAAGGCCATCGGCCTGACGTTTTATCAATCGCTCGGTTACGTGCTGTTGCCTCAAGCGTTGCGGCAGATCCTGCCGACCTGGGTCAATTCGTCTACCGAAATCGTCAAGGCCTCGACCTTGCTCTCGGTGATCGGCGTGGCCGAATTGCTCCTCAGCACCCAACAGATCATCGCCCGGACCTTCATGACACTGGAGTTCTATCTGTTCGCCGGTTTTCTGTTCTTCGTCATCAACTACGGCATCGAATTACTCGGCCGGCACATTGAAAAGCGGGTGGCCTTGCCATGACTGAAGCTCAAGTTTCCAACGCTGCAAACAGCCAGCCGCTGCTGGATATTCGCGGTCTGCACAAGCAATACGGCGCGGTCGAAGTGCTCAAGGGTGTCGACCTCAGCATGCAACGCGGCAACGTCGTGACGCTGATCGGTTCCAGCGGCTCGGGTAAAACCACGTTGCTGCGCTGCGTGAACATGCTCGAAGAGTTTCAGGGCGGGCAGATCCTGCTTGAGGGCGAGTCGATCGGCTATGACGAGGTCGACGGCAAACGCGTGCGCCATGGCGAAAAAGTCATCGCACGGCATCGCGCCATGACCGGCATGGCGTTCCAGCAATTCAACCTGTTTCCGCACCTGAGCGCGTTGCAGAACGTCACCCTGGGTCTGCTCAAGGTGAAGAAGATGCACAAGGACGAAGCCGTGGTGCCGGCCGAGAAATGGCTGGAGCGGGTCGGCCTGCTGGAGCGGCGCAATCACTTTCCCGGCCAGTTGTCCGGCGGCCAGCAACAGCGCGTGGCGATTGCCCGGGCGATTGCGATGAACCCGAGCCTGATGCTGTTTGACGAGGTCACTTCAGCGCTTGACCCGGAACTGGTCGGCGAAGTGCTCAATGTGATCAAGGGCCTCGCCGAAGACGGCATGACCATGTTGCTGGTGACCCACGAAATGCGTTTCGCCTTCGAGGTCTCAGACAAAATCGTTTTCATGAATCAGGGGCGGATCGAAGAGCAGGGGCCTCCCAAGGCGCTGTTCGAGCGCCCGCAATCGCCGCGTCTGGCTGAGTTTTTGAAAAGCACGCGGTTCTGAATTTTCACTTTTGTAATCAGGAGAAACACCCATGAGCATTACGCGTTACGGTACCGGCAGCACCGCCGCTGGCGGTCAGCCTCGTCCATTCGCCCGCGCCGTGGAAGCGGATGGCTGGCTACACGTATCCGGCCAGGTGCCGGCGGTGGATGGCGAGATCATTGTTGGCGGCATTGTCGAGCAGACCCACCAGACCATGAAGAACCTGATCGCGATTCTTGAAGAGGCCGGTTATGGCCTGGAAGATGTCGTGCGCGCCGGCGTGTGGCTGGATGATCCGCGTGACTTCAGCAGTTTCAACAAGGTCTTCGGCGAGTACTTCAAGCCGGAACACGCGCCGGCCCGGGCGTGTGTACAGGCGAGCATGATGGTGGATTGCAAGGTCGAGATTGATTGCATCGCCTACAAGAAGAAACCCTGAAATCTGTGCTGACTTCTTCGCGAGCAGGCTCGCTCCCACATTTGAAATGCATTCCCCTGTGGGAGCGAGCCTGCTCGCGAAAGCGGTCTACCAAGCGACACAATACTCTCGGTAAACTCCCGGCGACTTTGAATGGGAACCACTGACATGACCGAAGACACCATCAAACGCCGGGCACGCGGTCTGGACCGGGCGTTCGATATCCTCGACTTCCTCAAGGAGATCGGCCAGCCGCTGCGCCCGAACGACATCGCCAACGGCATCGGCAGCCCGAAATCGACGGTCTACGAACTGGTCGCCTCATTGCTGGAACGGCGGATTCTGGAGCCGGTGGGCAAGGACGGTCACGTCTATCTCGGCCGCCAGTTGTACTTCCTCGGCCAGGCGCATCTGCGTCATTTCGACCTTAGCCGCGAGGCCGATCACGCCTTGCAGGAGATCGTCAGCCAGACCCATGAAACGGCGCAGATGTGCCTGCTCAACGGGCGCAAATACACCGTGGCGCTGATGAAGGAGGGCGAGCGGCATTTCCGTATTTCGTCCGACATCGGCGAGAACGCACCGATCCCGTGGACCGCATCCGGGCGCCTGCTACTGGCGCATCTGAGCGATCAGCAGATCATCGACCTGATCGACGAAGACGACTACATCCTGCCCGACGGCGAACGCCTGCCGCTGGAACGCTTTCTGGCGGAAATCCGTCAGGCCGGCCTCGACGGATTCTTCTCCTTCGACAGCGTCGCCGACACCTTCACCCATTGCTTCGCCGCGCCGGTCAAAGACCCTCACGGCGTAGCCATCTGCACTCTGTGCATCGTCGCCCCACGGGCCGATGCGAAGAACAATTACAACGACTATCGCCGGGTGCTGATCGAGAGCGCCAACAGCCTCGCCCGGCGCATCAACGAATAACCGCGACTGCCTGCAGCCGCGAATGAATGCGAGGAGTTTGACCATGACGACTGCCATCAATACTGCTGTGGAAAAGGGCGATGCCGCCATCGGCGCGCACCTGGTACGAGACGTCAGCCTGCCGGCGCTGGTGCTGCACCGCGAGGCGCTGGAGCACAACATTCGCTGGATGCAGAAGTTCGTCAGCGACAGCGGCGCCGAACTGGCGCCCCACGGCAAGACCAGCATGACCCCGGCGCTGTTCAAGCGTCAGCTCGACGCCGGCGCGTGGGGCATCACCCTTGCCAGCGCGACCCAGACCCGTGCGGCTTATGCCCACGGCGTGCGTCGGGTGCTGATGGCCAATCAATTGGTCGGCACGCCGAACATGGCGCTGATTGCCGATCTGCTGGCGGATCCGTCATTTGATTTCTATTGCATGGTCGATCACCCGGACAACGTTGCCGACCTCGGCGCCTACTTTGCTTCGCGCGGCGTGAAACTCAACGTGATGATTGAGTACGGTGTGGTCGGCGGTCGTTGCGGGTGTCGCAGCGAGCAGGAAGTCATCGAACTGGCCAAGGCGATCAACGCGCAGCCAGCGCTGGCGCTGACCGGTATCGAAGGTTACGAAGGCGTGATTCACGGTGATCACGCGGTCAGCGGCATTCGCGAATTTGCCGCGTCACTGGTGCGTCTGGCGGTGCAATTGCAGGACAGCGGCGCGTTTGCCATTCCCAAGCCGATCATCACCGCGTCGGGGTCGGCGTGGTATGACTTGATCGCTGAGTCGTTCGAAGTGCAGAACGCGGGCGGGCGTTTCCTCAGCGTGTTGCGTCCGGGCAGTTACGTGGCGCACGACCATGGCATCTACAAAGAGGCGCAGTGCTGCGTGCTCGATCGTCGTAGCGATTTGCATGAAGGGCTGCGCCCGGCGCTGGAAGTCTGGGCGCATGTACAGTCGCTGCCGGAGCCGGGGTTTGCGGTGATCGCGCTGGGCAAACGTGATGTGGCATACGATGCCGGGTTGCCGGCGCCGTTGTTGCGTTACAAGGCTGGCGTGGTGCCGGCGGTGGGCGATGACGTCGGCGCGTGCAAGGTCACGGCGGTGATGGACCAGCACGCGTTCATGACGGTGGCGCCGGGCGTTGAATTGCGCGTCGGGGACATTATTTCCTTTGGTACGTCGCACCCGTGCCTGACTTTTGATAAATGGCGTGTGGGCTTGCTGGTGGATGAGCAGTTGTCGGTGATTGAAACCATGGAGACTTGTTTCTAAGGCTCTAGACCGAGGCGCCGCCATTCGCGAGCAGGCTCGCTCCCACAGGGATCGAACTCTAACTGTGGGAGCGAGCCTGCTCGCGAAAGCGCTTGTCCAGACACCATTGATCAACCAGAGACACCACAAAATGACCACCCTCAGCCCCTTGGGCCCCAACACCCCACGCATTGCCCTGATCGGCGAATGCATGATCGAACTGCAGCAGCGCGCCGATGGCAGCCTGCAGCAAAGCTTCGGCGGTGACACCCTCAACACCGCTGTCTACCTCTCCCGCGCTTTGGGCGACAAGGCTCAGGTCGATTACGTCACCGCGCTGGGCGATGACAGCTTCAGCGATGCCATGTGCCAGATCTGGACCAGCGAAGGCATTGGCCTCGATCTCGTACAACGCCTGCCGGGCCGTTTGCCGGGCCTGTATTGCATCCAGACCGACGCCAACGGCGAGCGGCGCTTTCTCTACTGGCGCAACGAAGCGGCGGTGCGTGATTGCTTCACCACCCCGGCCGCCGAACCGATTCTGGCGGCGTTGCCGGATTACGACGTGCTGTATTTCAGCGGCATCACCCTGGCCGTACTCGGTGCGCAGGGCCGCGAAAGGTTGATCCAGACCTTGCTCGAAGCGCGCCAGCGCGATGCTCGAATCGTCTTCGACAACAACTACCGGCCCCGTCTGTGGGCGTCACCCGAAGACGCACGAGCGGCCTATCGCAGCGTGTTGCCGCACATTGATCTGGCATTGCTGACGCTGGATGACGAGCAGGCGCTGTTCGGTTTTGCTGACTCCGAGACCGTGTTTGAGGCTTATGCGCAGATCGGCACGCCGGAAGTGGTGCTCAAGCGTGGCGCTGAAGCCTGTTTGATTCGTTGTGATGGCGAGTCATTCGAGGTGCCGGCGCAGAAGGTTGAAACGGTGGTGGACACCACGGCGGCAGGAGATTCGTTCAGTGCGGCGTATCTGGCCAGTCGACTATCGGGTGGCAGTCCGGCGGAGGCTGCCGAGGCCGGCCACCGATTGGCAAGCCAAGTGATTCAAGTGCCGGGTGCGTTGATTGCGAAGTAAACGCTCAATGGCCGCTTGCTGCGCAATCGGTTCGCGGGCAAGCCCGCTCCCACATTGGAGTACGTTCTCCTGTGGGAGCGAGCCTGCTCGCGAAGGGGGCCGAAAGCCATCCCCTAATCCCGGTAAAACACCTGCACCAGGTGATAACCGAATTTGCTCTTGATCGGCCCATGCACGGTGCGCAAAGGCTTCTTGAAAATCACCGCATCAATCGCGCCGACCATTTGCCCCGGCCGCACTTCACCCAGATCACCGCCGCGCTTGCCGGACGGGCAGGTGGAAAATTTCTTCGCCAGCACATCAAACGCTTCGCCCTTGGCAATGCGTTGTTTGAGCTGTTCGGCTTCTTCGGCGGTTTTCACCAGAATATGGCGGGCTTGGGCTTTCATCTTGCAGTACCTGATAACGGGGTGACGGCGGGGCGCGCGATTATGCCTCAAGTCACGCGGTTTGGTTGATCATCATGCGAATCTTGCTGGCCAGCAGTTCAATCGAAAACGGTTTGGCGACCATGTCCATGCCGTCCTCGAGAAAACCCTGTCGCTCGGCGGCTTTTTGCGCGTAACCGGTCATGAACAACACCTTCAGGCCCGGGCGATGCTGGCGGGCGATTTCCGCCAATTGCCGGCCGTTCATGCCCGGCAGGCCGACGTCGGTCACCAGCAGGTCCACGCGTAACGCCGATTCCAGCAGCGGCAGGGCGGTCTTGGCATCTTCGGCTTCGTGAGCCTGGTAACCCAGCTCCTTGAGCAGGTCGAGCACCAGCATGCGCACGGCCGGATCGTCCTCGACCACCACCACCGTTTCGCCGGTTTCGGCGGCTGCCGATTGCAGCGCCGGCGCGCTGGCCGGACGCTCGGGCTCCAGGCCGAACATTCGTGGCAAGAACAGCCGCACAGATGTGCCTTGGCCCGGCAGGCTGTCGAGGCTGATGTGGCCGCCTGACTGCTGGGCAAAACCATAAATCATCGACAGACCGAGGCCGGTGCCCTGACCGATCGGTTTAGTGGTGAAGAACGGATCAAATGCCTTGGCTTTGACCGACGGCGTCATGCCAGTCCCGTTATCGCTCACCGCGAGCATCAGGTAGTCGCCGGCCTTGACCGGTTCCAGCGTGGTGATGTCGCTGCCGTCGAGGTAGACGTTGGCCGTTTCGATCAGCAGTTCACCGCCCTCTGGCATGGCGTCGCGGGCGTTGATCACCAGGTTGAGCAGGGCGTTTTCCAGTTGACTGACGTCGGTGCTGACCGGCCACAGGTCATCGGCCAGCCGCAGTTTGAGGTCGATCGGGTCGCCTTTGGTGCGGCGGATCAGATCTTCCAGTGAGTGAATCAGCTCGTTGACGTTCAGTTGCTTGCGATCCAGCGACTGCCGCCGCGAGAACGCCAGCAACCGGTGGGTCAATGCGGCGGCGCGGTTGGCCGAGGCCACGGCGGCCTCAGTGAAGCGGCCAATCTCATTGGCGCGACCGTTGGCGATGTAACGCTGCATCAGGTCGAGGCTGCCAATGATCCCGGTGAGCATGTTGTTGAAATCATGGGCGATACCGCCGGTGAGTTGACCGACCGCTTCCATTTTCTGCGCATGACGCAGGGCGTCCTCGGCGCGTTCGCGTTCGAACATCTCGTTCTGCAGACGCTGGTTGGCCTGGGCCAGTTGCTCGGTGCGGGCAGTGACCCGCTCCTCCAGGGTTTCGTTAAGGTTGCGCAGCGCTTCTTCGGTTTTCTTGCGTTCGCTTTCGTCGATCACAAAGATGTAAAAGCCGTTGACCGCACCGTCGGCACCGTAGCGTGGCAGGTAATTCATCAGGGCATGGCGGCTGCTGCCATCGCGGTGCGGGGTGTACAGGCTGAATGAGCAGGAGCGCCCGGCCAGCGCCTCGGCAATGTACGGTGCGCGCAGAAAATAGGCTTCTTCACCGATCACTTCGCGAATCGTCCGGCCGTAGAGCTCCTGTGGCGTCAAACCATACCAGTCGAGGTAGGCCGCGTTGTTCAGGCGAAACCGCTCCTCGCAGTCGACGTAGCTGATCAGGATCGGCATGGCGTTGATGATCAACTGCAATTCGGTCTGGCTCTGACGCAGCGCCTGCTCGGTGTTTTTGCGTTCGGTCAGGTCCAGTGCGGCGCCGAGGAAACGCACCGGTCGGCCATGGTGATCCTTGTAGCAGCGCCCGCGCGCGAATACCCAGCGCAACTCGCCATTGGCTTGCAGCAAGCGATATTCCTCGGCGTATTCGGAGCCATGGGTGATGCAATGCTTGATGCTGCGCGCGATCATGGCGCGGTCTTCGGGGTGCACGCCTTGCAGGTAATCGCTGATCGGCAACTGCCCGGCCTGCGCCGGATCGATGCCGTGCAGCTGGGCGAAGTGCGCGTCAGCGATGAAGCGGTCTTCGCCGATGTCCCAGTCCCAGGTGCCGACGGCGTCGGTGGCGGCCAGCGCCAGTTGCAGGCGCTCTTCGGTTTCCCGTTGCACGCGCAGGCTTTCATCGGAGCGTTGTTGCAGTTCCAGAGCGATGCGCCGGCGTTCATTGGTTTCGATGGCGGTCACGAGAATACCGGCGACCTCGGCGGTTTCATCGCGAATCGGGCTGTAGGTCAGGTCGAGCCAGAAGTCGGCCTCCTTGCCATCGCGTTGCAGAGTGAAACGTCGCTCGCTGTAAGTGCGCACCTGGCCTTGCAGGACGGCGCGGTAAATCGGGTCAGTGAAGTCGTGCAGTTCCGGCCATGTCTGGTGCGCTGGCTGGCCGAACGCATAGGGATGCTTGCTGCCGGCGAGCAGGGCAAAGCCGTTGTTATAAATCTGCGTGAGTTGCGGCCCCCACAGCAACAGCATCGGCATCGGCGAGTGCAGCACGATGTCGACCGCCGTGCGCAGGCTTTGCGGCCAGGTGCTGGAGGCGCCCAGCGGGCTGTTGCTCCAGTCTGTGCGGGCAATCAGCGCCTGAGCGTCGTCGTTGGCGGGTGTAGCATTCATCACGTGAGTCCTGAGCGTCAGTCGGTAAGGCAGCGTCTACTATTGTTGCAAAGCGGTAGACGCAGTATGGCCCGTCGCGTCACGCGTCTGGCCATCTTCTGATCATTGAATGCTTCGCAGGTCATTTTTGCCATGGAAATCGATGCACTGTTGCAACAACTGGCCAGCCGGCATGGCTCCGATCTGTACCTGTCGACCGGCGCGCCGCCCAGTGCGCGTTTCCAGGGCGTGCTGAGCGCGCTGGGTGAGCAGCCTTTGAAACCCGGTGAAGTCGCCGCCATCGCCAACACCCTGATGGACGCCGAGCAGCGCAAGGAGTTCGACCGCGATCTGGAAATGAACCTGGCGATTTCACGACCGGGCGTCGGCCGCTTCCGGGTTAACCTGTTCAAACAGCGTAACGATGTGTCGATCGTGATCCGCAATGTCAAACTCGAAATTCCCCGCTTCGAAGACCTCAAACTGCCGCCGGTGCTGCTCGAAACGGTGATGATCAAGCAAGGCCTGATCCTGTTCGTCGGCGCCACCGACTCCGGCAAATCGACATCGCTGGCAGCGCTGATCGACTATCGAAACCGGCACAGTGCCGGGCACATCATCACCATCGAAGACCCGATCGAGTACATCCACCGGCACCAGTTGTCGATCATCAATCAGCGCGAAGTCGGCGTCGACACGCGCAGTTTTCATGCGGCGCTGAAGAACACCTTGCGCCAGGCCCCGGACGTCGTGCTGATCGGCGAGATCCGAGATCGCGAGACCATGGAACACGCGTTGGCGTTTGCCGAAACCGGACATTTGGTGCTCTCGACCTTGCACGCCAACAACGCCAATCAGGCGCTGGAGCGCATCATCAATATGTTCGCCGAAGAACGTCGTGCGCAGTTGCTGCATGCCTTGGGCAACAATCTGAAAGCATTTGTCTCGCAGCGCTTGGTGCGCACTGTTGACGGGCAACGCAGGGCCGCGGTTGAGGTGATGCTGGGTACGCCGACGATTGCTGATCTGGTGCGCCGTGGTGAGTTCGAGGAGCTTAAGCCAATGATGGAAAAATCCACGGAGTTGGGCATGCAAACATTTGATGAGGCGTTGTTTGCATTGGTCTGCGAAGGTGTGATCAATGAAGAAGAGGCTCTGAAGAATGCCGATTCAATCAATAACCTGAAATTGCGCTTTAAGTTAGCAGGCGGCGCGAAAAGTGTCCGTGAAGTACCGTCAGGCAACTGGGGTTTGATGGACTAATCGAATGCATTAGTTGTTTAATTGGCGGTGTTTGCAACAAGGTTAAATGTTTTTCAGGTGGCGTATTTTCAGTGCGGCCATTACAACTTCATCGAGCTGAATTGTTCAGCGTTTAACTTGATGAGGTGAATGTATGGGTGCAGTTAAAAGAAATAAAGTCTTCCAGTGGTCAACGATGGCCCTCGCCGAGTGGCAGAAAAAATCCGAGGCCGATTCCGCTGAGCGGCGCTTGGTTCTCGCCAGGCTGGAGGAGGCGTTAGATAATTATTCCGAAGATCAAGTCATCAGTTGGTTTGAACACCAAGTGGTGTTGCAGGAGGGGTCTTCGCTTTACGAAATGTATAACCCTGGCAGGCTCCTGCTGCTGCAGTTGCTCAGTACCAGCCCGGTATCCAGCGCCATCTCACAGTTGCGGGCGAGCTACGATGTTATCTGTGTAAAACCTGATGGAAAATTGCATTCGCTGTCGGACTCGGATTGGGTGAATGTGCTTTCGGACGATTACTTTCAATTCAATGAGTCAACGCATACCGAGGTGAAACTGATTTCGGAGATAGCCCGGGTAGCCGGTGGTTATATATGGCCTGATCTCGATATAACGCTTGATCAATGGTTTGCGTTTCATGGGATCACCGCTCCCATGAACACAGCAAAGCTGAGGCAGTTTATCGAGTTGTTCAAGTTCGATCCTCAGGTCAACGAGCCGGGCAACTACTGGGAGCACTTCGAAGCGGATGATCAGACGTCAGTCACGTTGGCCGATGAACAGTTTTCGGCCGTTCGCAACGCGACGACCAAACTCATTGGTGGCAAAAGTCTGCTGACAGTCCTGCATAACTTCACCTCGGGTTCTGCGATATCCCATGTACATGCAGCGCAGCGGATCACCGATTTTGTCAACTCAGAGAAGGCCCGGGCCCTCGCCATGAGTTATCTGAATGAACTGGGCTGGTTTGGCGCAGGTAAAGGTGAGGCGGTCTCGGATAACATCCTTCGGCAATTGCTGGTGACGGCGATCCTTCTTGATTTACATCCGTCGATTGAGCGCTTATCGCGGCGCAAGAACGTGTTCGGTCTTGAGTTGTATGCGCCGGGTAGCGTCGATTGTCATGCATCGGTTGTACGTGAGGAAGTGACGGCGTTTCTGCGGGCCAAGCTAAAAGTGGATGCCGATCTCGCGCCCCTGGCAACCCACTTGGTACTGGCGCGCGTTGCGCCGGAGTTCTTGGTCAAAGAAGTCCCGGCGTCGATCAACGTGGGGTCGATTGCCTGGATCAATTTTTGCCGCGCCGTCGCGTTGGTGGAGGCGACAAAAGCCGGTGCATCGCGCGTCCTGACCTACTCGCAGATCATGGATTATGCTGATCTGGAACCCATCAGTGATGCGCAGAAACATTTGCGCGATCTGGCGATGATTGACCCGATCATCGACTGGGCGCTGATTAATCGGGTGATCACTCGTGGCGAGCTTGAGCAGAAGGAGGAAGCCAGCACCCGACGTGCGATCGAAGCGTTCGAGCAGCACTCGGAGGCATTTGTCCAGATAGCCCGGGCTTTTTCGACAGCGTTACCCAGCAGGGCGAACATTGCCCGTGCCGCATTGAAAGTCGCCGCGCCGGGCTGCGACTCGCTGGATGAAAGAGCCCTCTCAGAGCAAGGTGGGCAGCGGGTCATGTCGATGGTCGATCTGCATCAGACGGGCGATATGGTCACTGGCAAATGGGACAGACGCACCTTACGCCTGCCTTCTAAGCAACCGATCAATTACAACCCTTCGGGTATCAGTCTCTACAAACGCTATCCCCAATTACTCAAGCTCACATCCTGTGAAGAGGAGATGGATCGGCAGATGGCTGTCTATCTGAAAGACCTCAACGGGGCCATGTTGTCGAGCGTAAAACTGGCGCTGGCGATGATGCCCGAGGAGGATTTGCGCGTATTCATGAGTGAGCGGATAAACTTTTTCACGGTGCGTGAATCAGCGATTTATAAGGCCGAACTGCCTCTCAGCGGTCCTCTTGGTTTAACGGTTGATAAAGAAACACAACAATCCAGAGATGCTGCCTCGGGGCGGTTTGGCCTTGTGATGTATGCGTCCTACAACAATACCTTCATCTGTTACGAGCTATTCACGTCTCGTGGGGAGTTCAGGAAAAACAAAGCGTTGGGTGACTGGATACTTCGCGAGCGGAAACTGGAACAACGTTCGAGGATGAACTGGCCGGCAGATCTGACAACCCAACTGACGGTAACTCACCCGCAAAACCTGCCGCTCAATGTGAAGTGTTATACCCATGCTGTTGCACCAGACCTGAAGGTCACCAACAGCATGGCCTTCATCGATAGGTTTGGTGCGCTGGAGGCCCCTGAAACACCTGCAAATCCCAAGCAAGGTTTTTATCAGCGGTTCAATGACCCGAGTATCGCGCGTATCGCCGAGTTCCTCGTCAACAACCGACCGTTCTTAAACGCTCAGGAACTCAGAACGCTGGTTCGCATACCTACGCCCCTTGAGGAATCCCTGGTGGAGGGCGAGCGATTGCTCACCTATTTCATCGACTTGGTGGTGCCGTTCAAGAAATGCATCGAGGACATTGCGTCCGGCGAGCGTGACAAAGTGATCGATGGGATCTATGGCTGTTTGATGGACGGTATCGGTCTGGTAGGAACGGTGGCAGGAGCAGGCTCGAAGGCGTTGAGCATTTCAGCCAAGGCCATTTCCACAACTTCAAAAGCAGCGCGTTTAACAAAACTGGCTTTCACTTCAGCGATTTCTCTTTTCAATCCGTTAGACGGCGTGCCGTCGGGCATTCAGTCGGGTTCAAAACTCGTCTACAAGGGCATGCTGCGCTTCAACGCCCATACGCACGAACTTCTCGCCCAGGCAAACAAACAGTTGCACAAGCTCAGTGGTCGCCGGCAATCCTGGGACTTGATCGAAAACGCCGGCAGCACGCATTTGGGGCTCGGCAGCTGGCGACCGCGCGGCGCCGCGAGCGACGCCGTTGCGGTTTTGGCCGCGCGCAGTGATAACAAATGGTACGCCTTGAATCGGCGCGGTAACCTGTGGGGCAAGCCACTGGATGGCTTTTCCTATAGCGCCCCCCTGCAAGTGCCTTACTCGCCGAAAACCCTGCCGGAAAGCTACACGCGAAGATTCATCGAGAAGAGTCTGCCCCGGGCTCGAGCGAAAATTGACAACGCCATTGACGCTTTTGCTCGACATGACTTCAAACGCGATTGCAGTCAGGTGATGACGACGTTATTCGGCGATACCTCCTCGGTTGCCACTGACCGTCTGGTGAATTATCTGCGCTTGATCCGTTTCGATTTTGCAGGATTTTCCCTGAGTAACATCGCGCTTGATGCCATCAAGGAACACAACACGCTCGCGGCGTTTGATGTGGACAGTTACAACCGCTGGAAAAACACGGGTGCCCGCAACGGGGCCGAGATTGCGTTTGTTGAAATCTATACAAAAAACCTCAACAAACACTTTGTCAGTCTGGGTTTCAACCACGATGTGGTGGCCGACGATCTGATCCACGAACTGTTCCACGCCAGCGCGCAAACCGACGATGTCGGCTATGCCACCGACGCAGAGATCGGCGGTGCAAACGGGCAACGACTGGATGTCACGCCATTGTTGAATATTGCATTGGGTTGCCTGCCGCTGTCAGAGGACGGGCCTGCCTGTCATGCACCGTCCAAAGCCTTTGCAAACGCTGATTCCCTGGCGGTGGCGACTTCGCTGCTGAGTCAGCTTTGCACCGATAAAGCCACCTATGACCGCAACATGGCGACCATCAGCGCAGCACTCCAGGCCAGGGGTGGCAAGGCCATTGCCCAGCCGGTAGTCATTACATTGAACAAACCGCAATGATTGTGCCGGCCTGCGGCTGACTCAATACCACTGCTGGCTCAAACCCTCAGCTCCGGCCGATCCCGAAACTGCTCCAGCGCTTCGGGATTGGCCAGCGCATCGGTATTCTTCACGGCTTGCCCGTGCACCACGTTTCTCACCGCAAGCTCCACCACCTTGCCACTGATGGTGCGCGGGATGTCGGTCACCGCGAGGATTTTCGCCGGCACATGCCGTGGCGTGGTGTTGGCGCGAACGACCTGACGGATCAGCTGTTGCAACGCTTCGTCCAGCTCGGTGCCATCCTTCAGACGTACGAACAACACCACGCGCACGTCATCCTGCCAGTGCTGCCCGATCGCCACGCTGTCGAGCACTTGCGGGACCTTCTCGACCTGACGATATATTTCTGCCGTGCCAATGCGCACACCGCCGGGGTTGAGGACGGCATCCGAGCGGCCGTGAATCAGCATCGCGCCGTGAGGCAGTTGTTCGGCGTAATCGCCTTGCGCCCATACGCCAGGAAACAGGCTGAAATAGGACTGGCGCAGGCGGCTGCCGTCGGGGTCGTTCCATAAGCCAATCGGTATGGCCGGGAAATGCCGGGTACACACCAGTTCACCTTTTTCACCGACCACTGGCTGGCCGGCGTCATTCCACACCTCAACCGCCATGCCCAGGCTTTTACCCATGATTTCGCCGCGCCGTACCGGCAGCAGCGGATTGCCATTGACGAAACACGAGACGATATCGGTGCCACCGGACATCGAGGCCAGGCACACATCCGTTTTGACGTCGCGATAGACGAAGTCGTAGCTTTGCGGCGACAACGCCGAGCCGGTACACAGCAGGGTTTTCAGGCTGCGCAGATCATGGCTGTCGCGAGGTTTGACGCCACTGCTTTCCAGTGTCGCGAGGAATTTGGGGCTGGTGCCGAACACACTGATGCGTTCATCGTCGATCAAATCGAGCAAACGTTCGTTGCCGGGGTGAAACGGCGAGCCGTCGTACAGCACCACGGCACTGCCGACGGCGAGCGCCGAGACCAGCCAGTTCCACATCATCCAGCCGCACGTCGTGTAATAGAACAGGCGGTCGCCGGGGCCGAGATCGACGTGCAAGCCGTGTTCCTTGACGTGCTGCAGCAGCACGCCGCCGGTGCTGTGCACGATGCACTTCGGCACCCCCGTGGTACCGCTGGAATACAGCACGTACAACGGATGATTGAACGGCACCGGGACGAAGCGCGGCTCATCGCCGGGCTGATAAAAATCACTCCACAGCGTCACATCGGCTGGCGTCCGGTAATCCTCGGCACGCGCCTCTTCGCGTGCGTAGGGCACGATGATCAACTGTTGCAGCGACGGCAGTTGCGCAAGGATTTCGTTGAGTTTGGCGGTCTGGTCGAGCGCCTTGCCTGCATAGCGATAGCCGGCGCAGGTGATCAACACTTTCGGTTCGATCTGACCGAAGCGATCGATCACCCCATGGGTACCGAAATCGGGTGAAGAGCACGACCAGATTGCACCCAGGCTGGTGGTCGCAAGCATCGCCACCAGGGTTTGCCAGGTGTTGGGCATGCACGCCGCCACCCGGTCGCCGAGTCCGATGCCGGCGGCTTGCAGACTGGTCTGAAAGCCGGCGACCTGATGCGCCAGTTCGGCCCACGTCAGTTGCTCGCGCTGACCGTTTTCCGCGACCGCGATGACAGCAACGGCATCGTCGCGGCGGCGCAGCAGATGTTCAGCGAAATTCAGGGTCGCGCCGGGAAACCATTCGGCACTGGGCATCTGTTGGCCTTCGCGCAGTACCGCGTCGGGCGGGCTATGAAAGCGGATATCGAAGAAATCGACGATAGCCTGCCAGAACGCTTCACGCTGCTCGACGCTCCACTGGTGCAGGGCAGGGTAGCCGTCAAGGTTCAGCGAATGACGCTGATTGATGAAGTGCCGGAACACGTCCATGCGCGAGTGGGCGATACGGTGGGCGTCGGGTTGCCAGAGGGCGTCGGACATTGCTTGCCTCTTGTTATCTGATTCGTACACACAAGCCAGGGTAGTCATCCCTTGTAGGAGTGAGCCTGCTCGCGATAGCGCTGTACCAGCCAACATCAAGATTGAATGTCAGTCCGCCATCGCGAGCAGGTTCACGCCTACAGGGATCGCAGGTTATTGCGCCAACCATCCGCCATCAATATTCCACGCCGCGCCACGTACCTGGCTGCCGGCTTCGCTGCACAGAAACAGCACCAGTTCGCCCAGATGCTGCGGCGTGACGAATTCCAGCGAAGGCTGTTTCTCCGCCAGCAGATCATGCTGCGCCTGCTGCGGATCAACCCCCGTGGCGGCGCGGTCATCGATCTGCTTTTGCACCAGCGGCGTCAACACCCAACCGGGGCAAATGGCGTTGCAGGTGACATTGCTGGTGGCGGTTTCCAGGCCGACGACTTTGGTCAGGCCGATCACCCCGTGTTTGGCGGCAACGTAAGCCGCTTTACCGGTTGATCCGACCTGGCCATGCACGGACGCAATGTTGACGATGCGCCCCCAACCTTTGCTGCGCATGCCCGGCAGGCTCAGGCGCGTGCTGTGAAACACCGAAGACAGGTTGATGGCGATGATCGAATCCCAGCGCTCGACGGGGAATTCTTCCACGGCGGCGACATGTTGAATTCCGGCGTTGTTGACCAGAATGTCGACGCCGCCGAACTCACGCTCGGCGTAGGCGATCATCTCGGCGATCTGCGCCGGGTCGCTGACATCGGCCGGGTGATGACCGACCTTGCCGCCAAACTGGCTGACCTCGGCAATCACTTTGGAGGCATCGCCGAAACCGTTGAGAATCAGGTTGGCGCCAGCCTTGGCCAGGCTCAGGGCGATACCCAGGCCGATGCCGCTGGTGGAGCCGGTAACCAGTGCGGTCTTGCCGGAAAGAGTGGTCATCAATACCTCACACAATGCCAGTGGCGTAGAAAGTGCCGATCACGACGAAAACCGCCAGGGTCTTGATCAGCGTAATACAGAAAATGTCTTTGTAGGCTTCACGGTGGGTCAGCCCGGTCACCGCCAGCAGGGTGATCACCGCGCCGTTGTGCGGCAGGGTGTCCATGCCGCCACTGGCCATCGCCGCCACCCGGTGCAGCACTTCCAGCGGAATGTTCGCTGCGTGCGCCGCACTGATGAATTGCTCGGACATCGCCGCCAGCGCAATGCTTATGCCGCCCGAAGCCGAGCCGGTGATACCGGCCAGCAACGTCACGGTGATCGCTTCATTGACCAATGGATTGGGGATTTGCTTGAGCCAGTCGGCCAGCACCAGAAAACCCGGCAACGAGGCGATCACCGCGCCGAAACCGTATTCGGACGCGGTGTTCATCGCCGCCAGCAACGCACCGCTGACCGCGCTTTTGCTGCCCTCGGCGAGCTTGCTGCGGATCGCCTGAAAGCCGAACGCCAGCACCATCACAATCCCGACCAGCAATGCGGCCTGCACGGCCCAGATCGCCGTCAGTTTGGCGATTTCGGTGGTTACCGGTGTGGTCATGCCTGGCAGTGCGAGGCTGTGGGTCTTGCCGTACCACTGCGGAATCCACTGAGTGAACAGCAGGTTCATGATGCCCACCGCCAGCAGTGGCGACAGGGCAATCCACGGGTTTGGCAGCTTGAGGTCTTCGGCGGTTTCCGGCTCGTTACGCAGTTCGGTGCCATAACCTTCACCGGCGCGCTGAGCCTTGTTGCGCTGACGCTGGAGGAACAGCATGCCGGCGCAGAACACGAAAATCGTGCCGATCACACCGAGCCATGGCGCGGCCCATGCGGTGGTATTGAAGAATGTACTGGGGATGATGTTCTGGATCTGCGGCGTGCCCGGCAGGGCGTCCATGGTGAACGAAAATGCGCCGAGGGCGATGGTCGCCGGAATCAGGCGCTTGGGAATGTTGCTCTGGCGAAACATCTCCGCCGCGAACGGATAAACCGCAAACACCACGACAAACAGCGAGACGCCACCGTAGGTGAGCAGGGCGCAGACCAGCACGATCACCAGCATGGCCTGCTTTGTGCCTAACAGGCGAATGGCCGCTGCAACGATTGAGCGCGAGAACCCAGAGAGTTCGATCAACTTGCCGAACACGGCACCGAGCAGGAACACCGGAAAATACAGTTTGATGAAACCGACCATTTTTTCCATGAACACCCCGGTAAACGCGGGAGCGACAGCGGACGGGTCGGTCAACAGGACAGCGCCGAGGGCAGCGATCGGTGCAAACAGGATGACGCTGTAGCCACGGTAGGCTGCCAGCATCAGCAGCGCGAGGGCTGCCAAGGCAATGATCACACTCATGGTGTGTCTCTCCAGGATTGTTATTTTTGTGGGTGAAACGGTTGTAGGCAAATCCGATAGCGAGATGCGTGCCAACTCATTAACTATCTGAAATATATGAATATTTTGTTATTTTTAAGAAAAAGATCGAGGTGTCTGTCTCAAATTGTGGATTTCTGTAGGCAAAAAAAGATCGCAGCCTGCGGCAGCTCCTACAGAGGGGATGCGAATTCCCATGTAGGAGCTGCCGCAGGCTGCGATCTTTTGATCTTCAATGGGGCATCTACAAGGAGAGATTGATATCTCCTTATTGAGACTCAGCAATCCCCAGCGCCACCATTTTTTTGTACAGCGTCGACCGCCCGAGCCCCAACCGAGCCGCCGCCTCCGGCACCTTACCCGCGCATTGCGCAAGCGCAGCCTGAATCAACTGCCGGTCAAAACGTTCCCGCGCCTGAGCGAATGTTTCCTCGGCCAGCGCTTCAACCAGCGGCTGCGAAGTACGCTCCACCGGGGTAAATGTGCCAATAGCCGCGCGGATGTCATGCTCGGTCAGCATCAAGTCATCACTGAGCAGCGCCGCCCGTTCCAGCACATTGCGCAACTCGCGAATATTGCCCGGCCAGGCATGCTGTCCCAGCAATGCCAACGCTTCACGGTGCAGTTCATGCTGACTGCGTAGCTCTTCAAGGATCGCTTCGCTGAGCGCGGGCAAATCGTCCAGGCGCTCACGCAGCGGCGGCACGTTGATCGGCAAGACATTGAGGCGGTAATACAGATCTGCGCGAAATTCGCCGCGTTTGATTGCCGCTTGCAGATCCGTCGACGTGGCGGCGATCACCCGCACATCGCTGTGAATCACTTCATTGGAGCCCACGGGCTCGAACTCCTTTTCCTGCAAGACGCGCAGCAATTTGCTTTGCAGTGGCAGCGGCATGTCGCCAATTTCGTCGAGGAACAACGTGCCACCCTGAGCGATCTGCAGTTTGCCGGTGCGCCCCTTGCGATCAGCCCCGGTGAAGGCCCCCGGCGCCGTGCCGAAGAACTCGGCCTCCAGCAACGCCTCGGGAATCGCCGCGCTGTTGATGCTGACAAACGCCTTGTGCGCCCGCGGCGAGGCGCTGTGAATCGCTTGAGCGAGCAGCTCCTTGCCGGTACCGGTTTCACCGAGCAGCAACACTGGCGAGTCAGCACTGGCGCTGCGCCGGGCGCGACGTTTGACTTCGAGGCTGGCGGCGCTGGTACCAATGAAGTGGGCAAAGTTGTATTTGGTCTGGCGCGCCCGCAGCAGGGAGCGGGTCGAGGCCAACTCTTCCTGCATGCTCAGGTAGCGTTTGAGCATCGGCGACAAGGTTCGCAACTCGTCGAACAGGGCAAAGCCGATGGCACCGATCACGCTGCCGGCGTCGTCGTGGATCGGCAGGCGCATGACCACCAGCGGTTCTTTCGGTGTGTCCTGCATGTCGAGCAAAATCGGTCGCCCGGTGCGCACCACTTCACGCAACAGGCTGCCGGGGATCACGCTTTCACAGGGCTTGCCGATGGCCCCTTCGGCCGACGCCAGACCAAAACGCCGGGCGTAACGCTCGTTCATCCAGACGATATTGGCGTCGCGATCAACAATCACCGTGCCTTCGCTGGACTGCTCGATGATCTCGAACAGCGAGCGGATCGCCAGGGTGCGGACTCGCTGGTAGTCCTTGAGGCTTTCGGTGGTGTTCATGGAGGCTGATCCTGATTATATGTTGCCAGTGCCGGCCTCTTCGCGAGCAAGCCCGCTCCCACAGGTTTCTCGGTTGCTCACAAAAATCGTGTACACGCGAAAATTCTGTGGGAGCGGGCTTGCTCGCGAAGGCCGCGCCGCGGTCCCAAGTCATGCGCAGATTATGCCTACCCCGGATGCGCCGCCGCCAACAGCTCTTTGGTATACGGATGCTGCGGCGAGTCAAACACCTCATGACTGGCGCCACGTTCGACCACTTTGCCGTCCTTGATCACGATCATGTCGTGAGCCAGTGCACGTACCACCGCCAGATCGTGACTGATAAACAAATAGGTCAGGCCATGTTTTTCCTGAAGCTGGCGGAGCAGGGCGACCACTTGTTTCTGTACCGTGCGATCGAGTGCCGAGGTCGGTTCATCGAGCAGGATCAGCGCCGGTTTCAGCACCAGCGCGCGGGCGATGGCGATGCGCTGGCGTTGCCCGCCGGAAAACTCGTGGGGATAGCGATGTCGGCTCTGCGGGTCGAGACCGACCTCTTTGAGCACACCGATCACTTGCTCGTCGCATTCGTCGGCAGTGGATTGGCAATGCACCTCCAGGCCTTCGCTGATGATCTGTGCCACCGACATTCGCGGGCTGAGGCTGCCGAACGGATCCTGAAACACTACCTGCATCTGCCGGCGCCAGGGTCGTAGTTGCTTCTGGTTGAGACCGTCGAGCGCTTCACCCTGAAAACGGATGCTGCCTTCGGAGTCGAGCAGGCGCAGGATCGCCTGACCCAGCGTCGACTTACCCGAGCCAGACTCACCGACGATGCCCAAAGTCTTGCCGCGCTGGATGTTCAGGCTGATGCCGTCGACCGCGCGCAGGTATTGCTTGCGCTGAAACAATCCTGCGCCGACGACAAACTCAACCTTCAGGTTTTCGACTTCGAGCACATTTTCGCGCTCATCCCGGGGCAGCGCTTCGCCTTCGGGTTCAGCGTTAAGCAGCACGCAGCTGTAAGGATGCTTCGGCTCGGTAAACAGGGTTTCGCAGGGTGCTTGCTCGACGATCTCACCCGCCTTCATCACACAGACGCGCTGGGCAATGCTGCGCACCAGATTAAGGTCGTGGCTGATCAGCAGCAGCGACATGCCCAAACGTTGTTGCAGGGATTTGAGCAACAGCAAAATCTTGCGTTGCACGGTGACGTCGAGTGCCGTGGTCGGCTCGTCGGCGATCAACAACTCTGGCTCGCAAGCCAGGGCCATGGCGATCATTACCCGTTGCCGCTGTCCCCCGGACAGTTGATGCGGATAAGCCTTGAGACGCTCCTTGGGTTTCTGGATACCCACCAGTTCGAGCAGTTCGACAATGCGCTTTTGCGCGGCTTTGCCGCCGAGGCCGCGGTGCAGCAGCAGGGTTTCGCCAATCTGCTTTTCGATTGTGTGCAGCGGATTGAGCGAGGTCATCGGCTCCTGAAAGATCATCGCGATGCGGTTGCCCCGCAGTTCACGCAAGACCTTGGGGTCGGCGCCGAGCAGTTCCTGCCCGCGATAGCGAATGCTGCCGGTGGTTTGCGCTTCGCTGTCGGGGAGCAGTTGCAGAATCGAATGGGCCGTCACCGATTTGCCCGAGCCCGATTCGCCGACCAGCGCCAGGCACTCGCCGGGGCGAATGTCCAGGCACAGGTCGCGCACCACGTTCTGGCCATGGAAGGCAACGTTGAGATTACGGATTTCAATCAGGTTGTCAGTCATGGCCACGCTTCAGGATCGAGGGTCGAAGGCGTCACGCAACGCTTCGCCGATGAACACCAGTAAAGAAAGAATCAGCGCCAAAGTGAAAAACGCTGTCAGCCCAAGCCACGGTGCTTGCAGATTCTGCTTGCCCTGGCCGATCAGTTCGCCCAGCGAGGCACTGCCGGCCGGCATGCCGAAACCGAGGAAGTCCAATGCGGTGAGGGTGGAAATCGCCCCGGTCAGAATGAACGGCAGGTAGCTCAGCGTGGCGTTCATGGCGTTGGGCAGAATGTGCCGCACGATCACTTTGCGGTCAGTCAAACCCAATGCTCGCGCGGCTTTGACGTATTCCAGATTGCGCCCGCGCAGGAACTCGGCACGCACCACGTCGACCAGTGCCAGCCAGGAAAACAACGCCATGATTCCCAGCAACCACCAGAAATTCGGCTCGACGAAACCGGAGAGGATGATCAGCAGGTACAGCACCGGCAACCCCGACCACACCTCAAGCAGGCGTTGCCCGATCAAATCGACCCAGCCGCCGTAGTATCCCTGTAACGCACCGGCGGCGATACCGATCAGGGCGCTGACAGCCGTCAGCATCAGGGCAAACAGAATTGACACCCGCGCGCCGAAAATCACCCGTGCCAGCACATCCCGCGACTGGTCGTCGGTGCCTAGCCAGTTGACTGCCGTGGGCGGACTCGGTGCCGGTTTGGTGAGGTCGTAATTCGGCGTGTCGTCGCTGAACGGAATCGGTGGAAACAGCAGCCAGCCGCCGTCCTTGCGGATCAGGTTCTGCACGTAGTCGCTGCGGTAGTCGGCCTGGAACGGTAGTTGTCCGCCGAATTCCTGCTCGGTGTAGCGCTTGAACACCGGGAAGTACCACTGGCCCTGATAGCTGACCAACAGCGGCTTGTCATTGGCGATCAACTCGCCACCCAACGTGAGGATAAACAGACCGATAAACAGCCACAGCGACCACCAGCCACGGCGGTTTTTCTTGAATCGCTCGAAGCGGCGACGGCCCAACGGCGAGAGCTTGAACATCAGGCGTTCCTCGCGGCGAAGTCGATGCGCGGATCGACCAGGGTGTAACAGAGGTCGCCGATCAGTTTTATCAGCAGGCCGAACAGGGTGAAGATGAACAACGAGCCGAATACCACCGGGTAGTCCCGGGAGACGGCGGCTTCGTAGCTCATGCGGCCGAGGCCGTCGAGGGAGAAGATCACTTCGATCAGCAAGGAGCCGGCGAAGAACACGCTGATGAAGGCCTGGGGAATGCCCGAGACCACCAGCAGCATCGCATTGCGAAACACATGCCCGTAGAGCACGCGGCGTTCGCTCAGGCCTTTGGCCCGGGCAGTGACCACGTACTGGCGAGTGATTTCATTAAGGAACGAGTTCTTGGTCAGGATCGTCAGAGTCGCAAAACCACCGATGACCAGCGCCGTCACCGGCAACACCAGGTGCCAGAAATAGTCGGCGATCTTGCCGAGGGTCGACAGCGAGTCGAAGTTGTCCGACACCAGCCCACGCACCGGGAACCAGTTCAGCGACGTGCCGCCGGCGAACACCACGATCAGAAACATCGCAAACAGGAACGCCGGCATTGCGTAGCCGATGATGATCGCCGTGCTGCTCCAGATATCGAAATGACTGCCGTGGTGCACGGCTTTGCGGATGCCCAGCGGGATCGACACCAGGTAGGTGATCAGCGTCGCCCACAGTCCGAGTGAAATGGTCACCGGCATTTTTTCCAGGATCAGGTCAGTGACCGTGGCACCGCGAAAGAAGCTTTTGCCGAAGTCCAGTTGCGCATAGTTCTTGAGCATCAGCCACAGGCGCTCATGGGCGGGCTTGTCGAAGCCGTACTGTTTTTCGATGTCCTTGATCAATTGCGGATCGAGGCCCCGGCTGGCGCGAGAGGTGCCGCTCATGGTTTCGCTCGCGCCGCCGCCGACACTGGCGCCGCCGATGCCTTGCAAGTGCGCGATGGCCTGTTCGACCGGACCACCAGGCGCGGCTTGAATAATCACGAAATTGACCAGCAGGATGATCACCAGCGTCGGAATGATCAGCAGCAGACGCCGCAGTATGTAACCCCACATCAGTGCGGCCCTCCGGGTCTGCCGCGCGAGATCTTTTCAGCGGTCATCTGTTGATTGGTCAGCGGTGTGCGGCTGATTTCCCACCAGCTCTCGATTGCCTCGTCATTGCTCGCCTGCACCGACGGAATGCCGAAACGGTTCCACCAGACGGTTGAAGTGCCCGGCGGATAGTAGTTGGGGATCCAGTAGTAGTTCCATTGCAGTACGCGGTCCAGCGCATGGGCGTAGTGCAGCATGTCGGACTGCGTCGAGGCGCGGATCAGGCCGTTGATCAAGGTGTCGACCGCCGGATTTTTCAACACCATGTAGTTGTTGGCCCCCGGATCGTTGGCCGACGCTGAACCGAAGTAGTTGAGCAACTCGCCACCCGGAGAAGTGGTGACGGGGTAGCCGGTGACGATCATGTCGTAATCGCGGCTCATCAGGCGATTGACGTATTGCGAGGAGTCGATGCGGCGGATATTCAACTCGATGCCGATCTGTTTCAGCGTGCGCTTGTATGGCAGCAGCAGGCGATCCAGGCCGTTCTGGCTGACCAGAAAGGTAAATCTCAGTGGCTCGGCTTCGGCGTTTACCAGTTGATCACCCTTGGGTTTCCAGCCGGCCTGCTCAAGCAGCTCAAGGGCTTGCAACTGCTTGTCGCGGATCAGGCCGCTGCCATCGGTTTTTGGCGCTTCGAAAACTTTTGTGAAAACTTCGTCGGGAACCTGTCCGCGCAGCGGCTCAAGGATTTTCAACTCTTGCGCATCGGGCAGTTCCCGAGCCTCGAGTTCGGTATTGGAAAAGTAGCTTTGCTGGCGGATGTACAGGTTGCGCATCATCTGCCGGTTGCTCCACTCGAAATCCCACAGCATGGCCAGCGCCTGGCGCACACGCCGATCCTGGAACATCGGCTTTTGCAGGTTGAACACAAAACCCTGGGCGGACTGCGGGGCCTCAGTCGCCAGGTGGGCCTTTTGCAGGCGTCCGTCGCTAAGGGCAGGGCTGTCGTAGCCGATGGAATAACCGGTGGCGGAGAACTCACGGTTGTAATCGTAGGCGCCCCCGCGCAGCACTTGGCGCGCAACGTCGGTGTCGCCGAAATACTCGATGCTGAAGTGGTCGAAATTGTACAGGCCGCGACTGACCGGCAGATCTTTGCCCCACCAGTCGGGATTGCGTTCGAACGTGATGCTGCGCCCCGAATCGACTTTGCCGACGCGATAGGGGCCGCTGCCCAAGGGCGGCTCGTAACCACCGCCGCCGGCGAAGTCGCGACTCTTCCACCAATGTTCGGGGAACACCGGCAGGGTCGCGATATCCAGTGGCAGGGTGCGGTTTTCGTTGCTCTTGAAGTCGAAGCGCACGGTCAATGGCGCTTCCACTTCGACGCCTTTGACGTCGGCGAACTGAGTGCGATAACGCAGGCTGCCCTGGGTCATCAACAGATCGTAGGTGTAGCGCACATCTTCAGCGGTGATCGGTTTGCCGTCAGCGAAACGCGCCTTGGGATTGATGAAGAAGCGCAGCGACAGGCCGTCGTCCGAGCGTTCCATCTTTTGCGCGACCAGACCGTAAACGGTATAGGGCTCATCCATCGAACGCTGGGCCAGCGGCGAATACAGCAAGCCGTCAACCTGGGTGACGCCGATGCCTTTATCTATATAAGGAAGGATGTGGTCGAAGTGACCGATTTCGATCGCCGAGCGGCGCATCGTTCCGCCCTTGGGGGCCTGCGGGTTGGCGTAGTCGAAGTGACTGAAGCCTGCGGGGTACTTGGCGGGTTCGCCATACACGGTCAACGCATGTTGCGCTGCAGCGTTCACACCGGCGGCGCCCGACAGCAGGGCGAGGGCGGTGAGCATCAATGTGGGGAAAACCAGTCGCATTGTCAGCCTTGGAACCGGGTAATCGATAAGCGCAAGTTGTACGCGAGAGGCGCGTCAGTCGCCAGCCGTATGTGTAACTGAAACACAACGGCCCACCATAAGGCGGGCCGTTGGACAGCAATCAGGCGACGGATCAGTCCTGACGGCTGGTGACTTCCAGCAGGTGATAACCGAACTGGGTCTTCACCGGGCCTTGCACGACGTTGATCGGCGCGCTGAAAACCACGGTGTCGAATTCCTTGACCATCTGGCCAGGACCGAACGAGCCCAGATCACCGCCCTGACGGCTGGACGGGCAGGTGGAGTTGGCCTTGGCGACTTCGGCGAAATCAGCGCCGCCTTCGATCTGGGCCTTGAGTTCGTTGCACTTGTCTTCGCTGGAAACCAGGATGTGGCGGGCAGTGGCTTTAGCCATGATGAAACTCTCCAATCTATTTCAGTAAAGTGCGGAGCCTACCGGATTCAGTGGGCGAATTCTCGGCAAAGTTCCGTTCGGTCGCTTCGAAGGTTTGTTCATAGATAAGCTGCCTGCAAGCGGGCGGCGTGCTCGACATAGAGCTCGATCGGGTCGAGATGGGCGGAACTCTTGCCGGCAGTACGACGCAGGCTGCCCAGATGGTCGAACGGATAGTCGGAGCGAATCACTGTGCCCAGGTGCGAGCTGAAACGGCCGACGAAGCCGTCATTGTGTTGCGCTTCGGTGGTGAAAAAAGCCGCCAGCCCCTGACACGCCTTCTGGATCGGATCGAGTGTTTGAGTGGTCTGCAGCGTGCCGCTCCAAGAGTAATAATAGACACCGTTGACTTCCCCGGCCCCGTTCCCGCCCCATGTGTCGGGCAATCCCTGCGGATATTTGTCGTTGAATTCGCCCACACCCTCGGTCGTCAATGCATTGAGTGCTGCCAGCGCATTTTGCGGCAAGGTCAGGTTGCCGCTGAGCAATGACAGAAAGTCGGAGAAGCGTGTTGCGACATTCTGCGCAACTACCTCTGGCAGGCGCCCGGGAATCAGCGCCTTGCGCAGGAAGTCCGCCAGCTCCGAGCCGTGGTTCGGACCGCTGACCGAAGTCACCGAGGCCACTGCGTGTGGTGCAAGCGCCGCCGCAAATCGAGCGGCCAATGCGCCTTGGCTGTGACCAATGAGATTGACTTTACTGGCGCCTGTGCCCTGCAGTACGCGATCAATCTGGGCGAGCAACTGTTCGCCCCGTACTTCATTGCTGTGGGTGGCCGAGAGGTGCGGTACAAACACTCGGTTGCCAGCGGTTTTCAACGCGTCCTTGACGTCTTGAAAAAGTTCGAAGCTGCCGATGCGTTCGAAGCCGAACAGGCCATGTACCAACAGGATGGGATAACGAGTTGTAGCATTCCGTTGCATGTTCTTACCTTTTTCGCAGAAGTTCGTCGGAGAAATCTGTTGGGCACTCTAAAACACTCATCTCGTTGAAGATGTACGAAGAGGCTTCACAGGGCAGTGGAATCCGCATTAGGGCTTGTAGGGGATTTCCGATATTTGCGAAATACGAATCGGAACTTCTGGACGTCCGCAGCTTGAATGCATGGTTTTTCGTGCCACTTGCCTACTTGAACAGATGCTTTTGCCGCGTGCCTGCGGTGCATCGAACTGACATCGATATCGCGAAGAGTGGCGTTCAATGGGCATTGCCGACGTCGTCAATGAAGACGGCGCCTTATCCAAGGAATGGAACCACTCATGACCTCTCATGAAATCGAATCCCGCTACCGCACCTGCCATCCCGTCAACCTGTGTGTGTCAGCCGATCTGCTGCCCGCCGCCACCCTCGACGCCCTTGAAGGAAGTGTCCTTGATCCTTCCCTGAGCAAAGTCGTGGTTCGCGTGGCGCCTTACACAGACATGGCGTGTGGCGATCAGTTGATACTCCGATGGGACGGCCTGGATATCGAAGGCTTTTCGTATCAGTACGAGAGTGTCCGATACGTCAGCGAGGCTCAGGTTGGCAAAGACGTCATATTCGTGATCAAAGGCCTGCACGTTGCTGCTCTGGATGGTGGTTCGCTCCAGCTCTACTGGATGCTTGTCAGTACTCGATGGCCGGAGCCGATACCGTCTGTTCGCCAGCAACTGACTGTCGGGGATGCCCGGATCCAGCTTCGCGCGCCACAGGTTGAAAGCGTGATGAGTGGCGCACTGAATCCGGACACGGTGGTCGAGGGCGCGCTGGTCACGCTTCAGCCATACGCCCGCATGGCGCCAGGAGACAAGGTGTCGCTGTTTTGGCGAGGAGAAACATCGCCCGTGTCTTTCAATGACACGTTGAGGGTTGAAGCCTTTGCCGTTGGCGAAGTGCTGTCATTCTGGATCGATCCGCTGTGTATCGTTGCCCATCTAGGCGGCGAGGTGAGCGTAAGTTATCGAGTCGAAAAAACATCCGGAACGCTTGAGGAATCCGAGGTGTCGAGGATTCTCGTTGGTCCGGTCCTGCGCGAGGAACCAGGCGCACCCGAGGTACTTGAAGCGGCGGATGGCGTGCTGTCGGTGGCGGACGCGATCGATGGGGTGACCATCGTGATCGGCAATGTACAGGCGCAAGAAGGGGAGCTGATTTATCTCAAGTGTGACGGTGAGCTTTTCAATCACCGGGACGACCGGGAAATCACCCGTGACACGGCTGGCCAGCCGCTGGTATTCATCGTGCCTCACCGATTCTGGCGTGAACATCTGAGCTCAACGATACGCGTGAGTTATACGGTGGAGCGTTTGGACGATGTCAGTCAGACGTCTGCGGTAACGCTGGTACGCGTAGACGGCTGATAACCCCATGTCCGTCCTCCGGTTTTGAATGATGCCGGAGGACGGCTGGTGGCGTCAGCCCTGTACGTTTGCGGCGAGGCGCTGCGCCGCATCCAGAAGCAAGCGCTCCGTTGCGTTGAAGCCAAGGCAGCCATCGGTCACCGAAACTCCGTAGCGCAGTGAAGCGCTCAAAGGCTGGCAGCCCTCGAACAGGTGGGACTCCAGCATCATGCCGATCAGCGAGCGATCGCCGCGCAAGCGTTGTTCGAGTACATCGTTGAAGACTGCAGGCTGGCGCAGGGGATCCTTGCCACTGTTGGCGTGGCTGCAATCGACCATGATTCGGCCCGGTATTTTCAAACGGATGAGATCGGCGTGAATCCGTTGGACGCTGACGCGATCGTAATTGGGCCCCTGATGACCGCCGCGCAATACCAGATGGGTGTCCGGATTGCCGGGAGTTTGAATGATCGCCGGATGGCCCTGGCTGTCGACGCCAAAGTGACGGTGCGGGTGGGCTGCCGAGCGCATGGCATCAGCAGCAATGGCGACACCGCCGTCGGTACCGTTTTTGAAACCGACCGGCATGCTCAGGCCGCTGGCCATTTCACGATGGATCTGCGATTCGGTTGTCCTTGCACCGATGGCCACCCAGGTCAACAGGTCGTCGAAGTAGCCGGCCGCCATGGGTTGCAACAATTCGGTAGCTACCGGCAAGCCAAGGCTGATCATTTCCAGCATCAGTTCGCGCGACAGCGTCAGGCCTGCGCCCATGTCATCACTGCCATCCAGATGCGGGTCATACGCCAGGCCTTTCCAGCCGACGGTGGTTCGTGGTTTTTCGACATAGGCGCGCATCACCAGGAGCATTTCGTTGCTGACCTGCTCGGCGAGGCGGGCGAGTTTTTCAGCGTATTCGCGGGCGGATTGCGCATCGTGGATCGAACAGGGGCCGACGATCACCAGCAGACGCTGGTCTTCGCCATTGAGAATCGCGCGGACCGCCTGGCGGTGGGCGGCGATCTGATGACTCAAGGCATTGGTCAAAGGCAATTGCTGCTTGAGTTGCAACGAGCTGGGTAGACGCAATGTCAGTGCTTCGTTGGCGCAGTCACGGGTGGTCAGTGGCAGAGCAGAAACGGACGAGTTCATATTCGGTCTTCCTGGGCTGGCGGCGGGTACTTCCCGCTCATTCGGCCGCTATTGGGATGTTCGACAATTTGCCGTATTGGCTGCGTGTGTGCGTTTGCCACCTGTGGGTGACCGATCGGAGGCGGCAGGCTGTCCCGAGCGGAGGCTGGTAAATCGCCAGGCGGTAAAAGTGTCGTAACGGTAATAAGTGGCGTAGTTCATTTCGTGATTCCTCAAAGTGTCTGGTGTCTTGCTGAAAAGTCTGGAGCCTGAAAAAACAAAACCCCCGGTCGGGAGGCCGACCGGGGGTTGAGAATTCTCTGGTAGGCGACCCGTTATCATGGCCGCCGTTTGGGTATCAGGCGCGCCAGTGGCTAAACCAATACCCAAAATAAAAGCTGACTGGAGCGCAGACGTCATTTGCCCGGGCAGCCGCAACCGAGCGCAGGGCGCTGGCGGTACGAAGCTGTGAGAGGGCGTTGAACATGATGATCTCCAATGAATGCGCCGAGCTTACTAGAGGCCGGTGCGCATCAGCAATCAGAAATTGCTATCGCGTATTCAACACAAAGCCTATTGCTTGAGTGCCTTCAGCGTTGTGACACACTCTGTGCTTTGCCTGAGCACCCAGGATCGATCATGTCGACACTGACTTATCGCAGCTGCCCGAACGCCGTGGATACAACCTTTGAGTTGCGTCGAGCCACTGCCGCTGATCTGGCATTTGCGCGCGAACTGACCTGCCAGAACATGCTGCGCTATTACATCGATCACGACTTGTTGTGGCAGGATGAGGCGTTCGACGTGGCGTGGGCCGGGCGTGAGAGCTGGCTGATTATGCGTGGCGACGCAGCAATAGGCTTTTTCAGTCTGAGTCAGGATCTTCGGGCACTGTACATTCGAGAATTGCAAGTGGCACAAACCTTTCAGGGGCAGGGCGGCGGATCCTGGGCGATCGATCAGGTTATCGCCATGAGCCACCGCTACCGCCGACCGGCGTTGCGCCTGACGGTGTTCAAAAACAATCCGGCGAAAAATTTGTATCTGAGAAAAGGAATGCGGGTACAGGGTGAGGACGAGTGTTTCCTGAGGATGCAGCTCGATTTCAGTACACCTGTGCTCTGAAAGCCACGGCCAACAAGCCCTCAATGATGAATTGAAACTTTTTAAATGCTGCTTGCCGCTAGGTCTGTCTGGCTCTTTTTGCTAAGGTGTCCGGCATCCCAATAAGACCATATCGCGAGGTGTCTGCTTGATTAGGGTGCTAGTGGTCGATGACCATGATCTCGTTCGTACAGGCATTACACGTATGCTGGCCGATATCGATGGCCTGCAAGTGGTGGGGCAGGCCGAGTCCGGGGAAGAATCCCTGATCAAGGCTCGTGAGTTGAAGCCCGACGTGGTCCTGATGGACGTCAAGATGCCCGGCATCGGCGGCTTGGAAGCCACGCGTAAATTGCTGCGCAGTCATCCTGATATCAAGGTGGTGGCGGTGACTGTGTGTGAGGACGATCCCTTTCCGACTCGCCTGTTGCAGGCTGGCGCCGCGGGGTATCTGACCAAGGGCGCAGGGTTGCCGGAAATGGTGCAGGCGATTCGCCTGGTGTTTGCCGGTCAGCGCTACATCAGCCCGCAGATCGCCCAGCAGTTGGCAATCAAGTCTTTCCAGCCCACCAACGATTCGCCCTTCGACGCCTTGTCCGAGCGAGAGATTCAGATCGCATTGATGATTGTCGGATGTCAGAAAGTACAGATCATTTCCGATAAGTTGTGTCTGTCGCCGAAAACCGTCAACACCTACCGTTATCGCATTTTCGAGAAGCTCTCTATCAGCAGCGATGTCGAACTGACGCTCTTGGCGGTTCGTCACGGTATGGTTGATGCCAGCGCCTGATCATGACTGAAACATTTGATTCCGGCGCCTTTCTATCGACCGTGAGCGGGCGCCCCGGCGTGTATCGGATGTTCGACAGCGATGCGCGTCTGCTGTACGTCGGCAAGGCCAAGAACCTCAGGAAACGCCTGGCCAGCTACTTCCGCAAAACCGGACTCGCGCCGAAAACCGCGGCGCTGGTGGGGCGTATCGCCCAGGTCGAAACCACCATTACGGCCAACGAAACTGAAGCGCTGCTGCTGGAGCAGACGCTGATCAAGGAGTGGCGGCCGCCGTACAACATTCTGTTGCGCGACGACAAATCCTATCCCTACGTGTTTCTGTCAGACGGACAGTTCCCGCGCCTGAGCATTCATCGCGGCGCAAAAAAAGCCAAGGGCAAGTATTTCGGTCCGTATCCAAGTGCGGGTGCGATTCGTGAAAGTCTCAGCCTGCTGCAAAAAACCTTTTTCGTCCGACAGTGTGAAGACAGCTATTACAAGAACCGTACTCGTCCTTGTCTGCAATACCAGATCAAGCGTTGCAAGGCGCCTTGTGTCGGTCTGGTCGAGCCGGATGTATACGCAGCCGATGTTCGTCACTCGGTGATGTTCCTTGAGGGGCGCAGTCATGCCCTGACCAACGAACTGTCAACGGCGATGGAGGAGGCGGCCATTAACCTGGAGTTCGAGCGGGCTGCCGAGTTGCGTGACCAGATTGCCCTGCTGCGCCGGGTTCAGGACCAGCAAAGCATGGAGGGCGGCACGGGTGATATCGATGTCATCGCAGCCTTCGTCAACCCGGGTGGCGCTTGCGTTCATCTGATCAGCGTGCGGGGCGGACGGGTCCTTGGCAGCAAGAATTTCTTCCCGCAAGTGGGGATTGAAGAGGACGTGTCTGAAGTCATGGCCGCGTTTCTCGGTCAGTATTTCATCAGCAGCCCGGAACGCGACTTGCCGAGCGAGTTGATCGTCAATGTGATGCATGAAGACTTTCCGACACTGATCGAGGCCATTCACGAGTTGCGTGGCCGTGAATTGACCATCAGCCATCGGGTGCGAGGCACCCGGGCACGCTGGCAACAACTGGCCGTGACCAATGCCGAGCAGGCGCTGGGCGCGCGTCTGGCCAACCGTCAGCACACCGCTGCGCGATTCGACGCGCTGGCTGAAGTACTGAACCTGGACGAGCCCCCGCAGCGCCTTGAGTGTTACGACATCAGCCATTCCAGCGGCGAGGCGACGGTCGCCTCTTGTGTCGTGTTCGGGCCGGAGGGCGCGATCAAATCCGATTACCGTCGCTATAACATTGAAGGCGTAACCGCGGGCGACGACTATGCCGCCATGCACCAGGCGCTCACACGACGCTTCAGCAAGCTGAAGGACGGCGAGGGCAAATTGCCGGACATATTACTGGTAGACGGTGGCAAGGGTCAGTTGTCGATGGCGCGTGATGTGCTCAACGAATTGGCGGTGCCGGATCTGATCCTTCTTGGTGTAGCGAAGGGGGCGACGCGCAAGGCTGGCTTCGAAACGTTGTATCTGAATGATGCCGCGCATGAGTTCACCTTGCGTGGCGACTCGCCGGCGCTGCACCTGATTCAGCAGATTCGTGACGAAGCCCACCGTTTTGCAATTACCGGACATCGCGCCCGCCGTGGCAAAACCCGCCGAACGTCAACGCTGGAAGGCGTTGCGGGAGTAGGGCCAACGCGACGTCGGGATTTGTTGAAACATTTTGGTGGATTGCAGGAGCTGTCTCGTGCAAGCATCGAAGAGATCGCCAAAGCCCCGGGGATCAGTAAAAAGCTCGCAGAGTCGATTTATGCGAACCTGCATAGCGAGTAGAATGCCCCTTCACCTCGTAGCCAGTTGTGCCGATGAATATCCCTAATCTGATTACCGTTCTACGCGTCCTGCTCATTCCGATCTTCATTTTGCTGTTCTATCTCCCTTACCAGTGGAGTTATATGGCCTCCGCCTCGGTATTTGCCTTTGCGGCGGCTACCGACTGGCTGGATGGTTATCTGGCCCGTCGTCTGGAACAAAGCACGCCATTCGGTGCGTTCCTCGATCCGGTCGCCGACAAGTTGATGGTGGCCGTTGCATTGGTGCTGCTGGTGCAGGAGCATGGCAACTTGTGGCTGACACTGCCTGCCGCCGTCATCATCGGTCGCGAGATTGTTGTATCAGCCTTGCGTGAATGGATGGCCGAACTCGGTGCCCGCGCGCATGTCGCCGTGTCCAACCTCGGCAAATGGAAAACCGCCGCGCAGATGCTCGCGCTGGTGATCCTGCTGGCCAATCCGCGAGACTTCAGCTTCTGGGTTGTGCTCGGTTATGCCTTGCTGTTGATCTCCGCAGGCCTGACGTTGTGGTCGATGGTTCAATACCTGCGCGCTGCCTGGCCACATCTGAAGACTGACGTTGAAAAGAAATAAAACTTTTTTGAATCAAGGGGTTGACCAGCGTTCTTAATTCTATAGAATGCGCACCACCAAGCGGGAATAGCTCAGTTGGTAGAGCACGACCTTGCCAAGGTCGGGGTCGCGAGTTCGAGTCTCGTTTCCCGCTCCAATTTGTACGCGGTTGTTGTTGTGCTACTGACAGCGATCGTTTGAGGCCGAGTAGCAAAATGGTTATGCAGCGGATTGCAAATCCGCCTACGCCGGTTCGATTCCGACCTCGGCCTCCACTATAAACAAGCTCCGTAGATCCATGATTTACGGAGCTTTTTTATTTCCAGTGTCCTGCAAGATTTTGTCTTGAAAATGGCCACTGTGAACTTGCTTCACCGGGAACGGATGTATATATTTCCCGCTCGACTGTTAAAGCCTGGATCCTGTCAGGATCGCGACTCAGCGGTTGAACAGAGCAATACCGCGCTACCGCCCGAATGGCGAAACTGGTAGACGCATGGGACTTAAAATCCCCCGCTCGTAAGGGCGTGCCGGTTCGATTCCGGCTTCGGGCACCATGAATATCAAGGGCTCGCATGAGATTTCTCATGCGAGCCCTTATTTTTTGCTCAGTAAAAATCCTCTGATTCATCCAGTCGCTCGCCCCATCAGCAAGCAAATAGCCCGCACGGGGCTAGCCCTGTCAGGATAAGCATTCAGCGCAAATCCACGTCTTCTGCGATCTCGGCAGCTAATCTTTCCCTCCGTCTGCGAAGCCAGCTATACAGCGCATGGACCGGGTGCAGAAAGGCCGCAAGCACGCCAAGCAGCATGATGATGAAGATGATAATCAGCGGGATGCTTTCGTGCGAGAACATGGTGGGTACTCCTGTAGTCACTATGTCGGAAACCGCAGGGTAGACGCGTTGAACCATGTTGTCGGTGAACGTATGTTCATCCTCGCACGCTCGATATGTGCTACAGGTCGTAAAAAAATGGATAACTTGTCACGCTTGAACCAACTCTTCTTCCAGCACAACGGTGTCGTATCGATGAACATCGAAATGCTGGATTTCAAATACCAACTGACACTGACGTCGTTTTATTTCTTTACTTTCAGCGAGCCAGTCCGCATAGCTTTGGAACGGCCCTGCGTATGACGAAAAAAGGGCCGATTCAATCGTAATGCTGTTCACTTAAGCATTTGAATCCTCGCCGGGCTTCTCCGAAAATCCGATGTCAGATCTCTGGCATCGGATTTTTTATGTCTGTTCAACAGGACTTGCTCGACCTCGGCGACCTTTTCAACTTCTGTGACTTGAGCACATTCACTCAAAATATTCCCATCGAGTGGGTCGCGTCTGCGCTGGATCTGTCCAGCCAGGCCACTATCCGACGGCGTCGCTTGCCTGCCGACCAAGTGCTCTGGCTGGTGCTCGGCATGGCACTGTTTCGTGACGAGCCGGTTCATGAGGTTGCCCGACGTTTGAACATCTGCGCCCAAGGTCTGGCTTCTGACCATCTATTGGCCCGTAGCGGTGTAACCGAAGCCCGCAAGCGGCTGGGGGCCGACCCGGTTGAGTGGTTGTTTCGCAAAACGGGTACTCAATGGGGCGCGCAGCGCTATCCCGATGATGCCTGGCAGGATCTGCAAGTATTTGCAGTCGATGGTGCGCTTCTGCGCACGCCGGATACGCCGGAGTTGCGAGACCATTTCGGTTCTGGAAACACCTCGACCGACCGCCAGACTCCCTTTCCCATGCTGCGCCTGGTGGCGCTGATGAATGTGCGTTCACACCTGATCCTGGATGCACAGCTTAGCCCTTACCGACGCAGCGAAATGCGTCTGGCCGATGAGTTTTTGCAGCAGATCCCCGACCACTCCGTGACGCTGTTCGATAAAGGGTTCTGGAGCGCCGATCTCATGCTCAGCCTGAGCGGCGACGGCAGTCACCGTCATTGGCTGATTCCGGCAAAAAAGGGATTGGTTTGCGAGGAGGTAGCCCGTTACAACGAGCATGATCGTTTGGTGCGTATGAACGTGTCGCCGCAAGCCAGAAAGCGAAATCCGACTCTTCCTACACACTGGGAGGCGCGTGAAGTCAGTTATGAAATTCAAGGCAAAGTAAAAACAGTCATGACGTCGTTGCCGGCCAAGATCTACAGCACCAAGTCTGTTGCCAAGCTTTATCAGGAGCGCTGGGAAATCGAATTGGGCTTCAGGGATATCAAAAGCTCAATGCAGCAAAACGCAATGACCTTGCGCAGCAAAAAGGTCGATCTGATCTACCAGGAAGTGTGGGGGTTGTTGCTGGCTTACAACGTGATTCGTCGGGAGGCAAGTCAGGCAGCAGTCGCGTTTGGTCGAGCGCCGTCGGACATCCGTTTCAAGCCGGCTTGCCAGTACATCGCCGTGCAGTTGATCGTGATGGCAGCGGCCAATCCTGTTTCAGCGACGGGTAGACGGTTGGCGGAACTTAGAAAAGGCGTTGGCGGGCTATTTCTGGATCACCGCCCAAGGCCTTCGAGGCCAAGGACGGTGAAGATTTCAAAAAACCGGTTTCCGGTGGACCGTAAGGCTGCTCCGCTTAAGTGAACAGCATTACGATTCAATCGGCCCTTTTTTATGAAGATGTCCCGTCCTGAATAAGGTTTACACCTTCTGACCCATTCTCAGGAGGGAGTAATGAATACGGGAGAAAGGCGCAGTCAGCGTGATTACACGCTGACCTTTAAATTGTCGGTCGTCGATCAAGTCGAAAAAGGTGAGCTGAGTTATAAAGAGGCTCAAGAGCGTTATGGCATTCAGGGTAAAACGACCGTACTGAACTGGTTACGCAGGCATGGTCGGCAGGACTGGAGTCAAGGCGCGTCCATTCGCTCCAAGAGACCCCGTTCCATGGATAAGCCCGATAAACCGCTGACACCCGAACAGCGAATCAAAGAGCTTGAAGAAAAGCTTGCCCAAGCCAACCAGAAAGCTCAGTTTTTCGAAGCCGTCGTTGATGTTTTGAAGAACGACTTCGGTGTTTCTGTCGTAAAAAAGCGATCCGGCAAGTCCTCTCCCAAGAGCAGATCCAAGGCCTGAGCATTAGTCGGGCTTGCCAATTCATGGGGATTTCCCGTCAGGCTTATTACAAGCGCAACCGGGCGTGTGATGCCCGGGCCCGTCATGCTCAGGAAGTGATGGGATTCGTGAGGGAAAAGCGACTCAGGCAACCGCGCCTTGGCACCCGAAAACTTCACAATCTAATGCGCACTGAGCCAGAAATGTCCGTAAAGGTTGGTCGAGACCGTTTATTCAATATCTTGCGAGATCGGCGCGAACTGGTTCCTCGCAGGCGGGCCTATCACAAAACAACAGACAGTCATCATCGCTTTCGCCGGCATCCAAACCTGCTCAAAGATGGGCCGATTCAGGTAGTCGCCAAGGCACCAGAGCAAGTATGGGTTGCGGACATCACCTACTTACCAACGCAAACGGGTGTGGCTTATCTGAGTTTGATCACCGATGCGTACTCTCGAAAAATCGTGGGTCACCATGTCCATGAAAGCTTGCACACCGAATCGGTGATCCAGGCGTTCAACAAAGCCCTGAAGCAGCGGACAACGGAACAACACTTGGTGCACCACTCGGACAGAGGCGTTCAATACTGCTCCGAGCTTTATCAGCGGCTGCATGCCAAGTACGGCATCACCTGCTCAATGACCGATGGCTACGACTGCTACCAAAATGCATTGGCTGAGCGTGTGAATGGAATTTTGAAAAACGAGTTAATGCTGCATCGGCCCAAAGATTTTGCAGATGCCATCCGGATGGTGGACGAGTCGGTGCAGATCTATAACAACGAGCGGCCTCATCTGTCGCTGAAATACAAAACGCCCGATGCGGTGCATCGGGCGTTTTGAGGTTGAAACAGGTGTAAACCTATTTCAGGACTAGACAAGATCTAAACAAATGCCTGCCCGGCAAATCCGCGAGGCAATCGCTGACGTCCAGCTATCGCCGTCAGCCGTTCTATCCATGCTGCGCGCCAGTCTGTTGCGCCATGACTGGTTTTGGCGTGCCTTGCACTGCGGCGAGCTGCGTTGCGCTGGTCTTTTCTCGCCTGTTTGAAGGCATCGGTATTGCGGCAACTGCGGCACTTCACGCGATTGAGCTCTTTGCTCGCGGTGAGTTGCTCGCCGTTGTGGCCACAAGCCAGATGGCCGTCGACGTTGAAGTGGATAACCATGAACTGTCTCCTTCAGTGACGTGTACAGGTTATGACAACTTCCACATGGCGCCGTTCGGTAGCTGGAACTGCAGGCAAAAAAACACCCGCATGCGGGCGGGTGATAAACGTTGCTTTGCAAAGGAGTGATTTGAATGTACACGCACCGATGTGATGATTACGTGAAAAAAACCTCGCCCTTATGCAAAGACAATAAATCGCGAACGCGCAGCAATGCGGTGGCACATGGGTCACCGTATACAAAGCCTTATTGCCAACCGCTGTTATCTGAATCGAGGTAGCGGCCGATCAATTGGCTTGAGCGCTGTCAGCGTGCTGCGGATCAGCGGCGCATCTTTTTCGATATCGTTCAGCCGATCACGGATGCGCAGCGCGGTGGGGTGCCCGCCCTGGTGATCGACCCAGTCGGCGATCTCTTTGCAAGCTGCCGCGAGCCGCGCCTGGCGGGCGTCGAGCAGGGTGAGGAGGGTGGTGATGGACTCTTTCTCGGACATGGAACACCTCCGTTCATGAAACCGCTGAGGGGCAGCAAAAAGCCCGCGAGTCGCGAGCCTTCTGCCGTTGGGGCGCTGCTCCCTCAGCTGGTTTCAGTATAGACCCGCTGCGCAACGGCATCAGCCGGAAGACTCGCGGGCCGGTATGGGTGAACTGACTGCGTTGAGACGCTTGCATTCGCGTCGGGCGTCTTCTTCGGCGTCGTAGCCATCGCCGATGAACCCCCCGGTGCGGGTATCGAGGATGCGAAACCAGCCAACGGGTTCAGCAGGATCATGCTGGCTGTCACCGGCGCGTCGACCGTGAATGATGATCTTGTTGCAACGCTTCACGACAAAAATGTCTTCCATGGCGTCACCGCAGCTGATTCGTGTCACATCAACTATAGAAGCCCTCGGCAATCGTGCAAAAAATAGACAGGTCAACTCGTCGGTTGCAGTTGCCAGCCTTCAGGGTGCCAGTGCAAAACATGGGTCGGGTTTAATGCCTGTAGAAATGCCTGATCGTGGGAAACCGCGACAATCGCTCCGGGAAATGCCCGCAGGGCGTGTTCGAAAGCTTCCACCGAAACCAGATCAAGGTGATTGGTCGGCTCATCCAGCAGCAACAATTGCGCTGGGTTCTGGCACCACAATGCCAAGGCGAGCGCGGCTTTCAGGCGTTCGCCGCCACTGAGTGAGGCACAGGGCAGCGTGACGCGTTGCGCATTCAATTGCAGGTGCGCCAGATAAGTGCGCAAGGTGCCTTCGCTCAGCGGTGTCTGCTGCGCTTGTAGCTGTTCAACAATGGAAGACCGCGCCTCCAATAACGTCAATTGTTGATCAAGGAAGGCAAACGGTACGTGAGTGGTGCACTCACCGGAGACTGGCACCAGCTCACCCGCGAGCATGTTCAGCAGGGTTGATTTCCCGCAGCCATTGGGGCCGCTGACAGCAATGCGCATGGGCCCGTGGATGGCGAAGGTGAGCCGCGACGATGGCGCATCCACCGGCAGCCGTGGCAGGCAGGCGTCGACTAACGTGCAGACCTGGCGCGTATTGGGGACGCCGCTCCCCGGCAAATTGATCAGGACTGCGCCGTCGGGCACAACGTTCGCATAGGCGTCGCGTACACGATTATCCAGATCGGATTTACGTACCAGGTGGCCGTGGCGCACCTTGCCCATGATTTCTCGCGCAGCGGCTTTGGCGGCCACCCGTTCGAAACTGGCGACGTTGGCGGTTTCAGCTTTACGCCGACTGGCGGCAGCATGGCGCTGGATCGCATCGTGCTCGCGTTGCAGTCGCGAACGCTCGCGCTGGCGTTCAATCCGGGCTTGATCAAGTTGAGCCTGCGCAGCGGCTTGATGGATTCGGCGCTGTTCGACAAATTCCGAATAACGACCGCTGAAGACGTTGGCGCCCAAAGGTGTGAGTTCGACGATTTTGCGCATTCGCTCCAGCAACTGCCGGTCATGGCTGACGATGATCAAGCCGCCGCGCCATTGTTCCAGCTTTTTTGTAAGCCACTGCCGGCCCGCGCTGTCGAGATGATTGGTCGGCTCATCCAGCACCAGTAATTGCGCCTCGCTCAGCAGCGCGCCAATCAGGGCGATCCGGGCTTGCTGGCCGCCGCTGAGGGGTGCCGTCAAATCGCTCGCCGCGATACCGGTTAGTCCAGACTCATCGAGTAACTGGCGCAAGCGTTCCGCTAAGTCCCAGTGTTCGCCAATGATGTCGAAATCATCGGCACTGACGTCGCCTTGGTTGAGTCGCCCCAGGGCCGCCAGAACGGAGGCCGTCCCCACTGCGTCCGCCACCGTTTGCCCCGGCGATGGGATGAAGGTTTGTGGTACGTAATGCACTGATGCTGAGCGCACGACGCTGCCGGTAGTTGCCCGTAACTGCCCGGCAATCAGCCGCGCGAGTACGCTTTTGCCGACACCGTTGCGGCCGACAATAGCGGTCGGCAGATGATCGAATTTCAGATTCAGGTCGTTGAAAATCGTCTCGCCATTGGCGAATTGAAAACCCAGTTGATTCAGCGAGACGAGTGCGGGCGTACGCGAGACGTGAGTCATCGGCACCTCCAGAAAAATGTCGTGAAAACTGACAAGCGCCGTTTACGGCGTGCCGCGATTACATTTTCAGAGGGCTGGGTTGTTCACTTCTGCGGTCGTCCTGAGGAGGGGAAAGGTGGCTAGCCTAGAGGACGACGCTATATCAATCAAGGCGTAGCCGTCATCTCGCTCATGCGTTCAAGAAACATTGCCAATGCGACTTCCTCGGCGCGCAGGCCCTTGCGCACACGTGGCCGGGGCAATTCGGCGAGGGCACCGAGCATGAATTGTTCCACCACTGCCGGGTGGATGTAGCACTTGCGGCACACCGCCGGCGTGTTGCCTAACTGTTTGGCGACGCCTTTGACCATTTCCACCACGTGCCGTTTGGCTTCTGTTTCGGATTCATGTTTAAGCTCGCGCAAAACCGCCAGTGCCAAGGCGCTGCCAGCCCAGGTGCGATAATCCTTGGCGGTGAAGTCGGCGCCGGTCAGGGTTTGCAGGTAGGTGTTGACGTCGGAAGAGCTGACGGTGTGCCGTTCGCCGTTTTCGTCCAGGTACTGGAACAGGTTCTGGCCAGGAAGCTCCAGGCAACGCTTGATGATCCGCGCCAGACGGCGATCCTTCACGGTGATCTGGTGTTCGATGCCGCTCTTGCCGCGGAACTGGAACAGGATCGCACTACCGTTGACTTCGACATGCCGGCTGCGCAGGGTGGTCAAACCGTAAGAGCGATTGTCTCGCGCATATTGCGTGTTGCCGACATGGATCAACGTAGCGTCGAGCAGGGTGATCACCGTGGCCATGACCTTGTCGCGGCTGAAACCGGGGGCCGCCAACAGGGTTTCCAGCTGTTTGCGCAACTTTGGCAGCGCCATGCCGAACTCGCGCAGCCGCGAGTATTTGTCGGCGTCACGCACTTCGCGCCAGCGTGCGTGATAGCGATATTGCTTGCGGCCCCGGGCATCGCGGCCGGTCGCTTGCAGATGACCACGCGGGTCTGGGCAGATCCACACATCGACATAGGCCGGCGGCACGGCGAGGGCATTGATACGTTTGATTTCATCGGCATCGGTAATGCGCTGGCCCGACGGTTCGAAATAGCTGAACTTGCCACGCAGTTTTTTGCGGGTGATGCCTGGCTGCGTGTCATCGACATAATGCAGGTCGGATGGCAATTCGACGGTCAACTCGGTGTCGGGCATGGCGGCTTCCTGTAGCGCGGCGGTCTGTAAAACGATTGACCGCACGCCGAAGCCGTGGTGCCGAATGATTTAGGCGAGCACCGCGACTGCCTTGATTTGCGCCCAGAGTTGCTGGCCCGGATGTACGCCCAGTTGATCGCGCGAGTAGCGCGTGATGCGCGCCAGCAACGGGGTGCCGCCGGCGTCGAGACGGATCAGCACATGGGCTGCGTTGTCTGCCGCTTGCTCGCTGATCACGGTCACCGGCAGGCGATTGAGAATGCTGCTGAACTCGTCGTTGTGCAGGGCCAGGCTGATGTCCCGGGCGTGTACCTTGCAGCGCAAGGCCTGGCCCAGCGCCAGCGGCGCGTGAGTCACGCGGATGTTCATTTCGGTGGTCGGCAGTTGCAGGCTCAATAACTGATAATCGGCATCGTAGGCACTGACCTGGCCCTCGATGATCACGCCGGCGTCGTCGCCCATCGCCATCGGCAGATCGAGACGGGCGAGGGTTTCGCCGATCGGGCCACTGGCCAAGACTTTGCCGTCGCTGAGCAGCACCAGATGATCGGCCAGACGTGCGACTTCATCCTGCGCATGACTGACGTACAGCACCGGAATATCCAGTTCGTCATGCAGACGTTGCAGATACGGCAGGATTTCATTTTTGCGCTGGCTGTCGAGCGCGGCCAGCGGCTCGTCCATCAGTAGCAATTTCGGACTGGTCAGCAACGCGCGGGCGATGCCGACACGCTGCCGTTCGCCGCCGGACAGATGCTGCGGATGCCGCTCGAGCAAATGACCGATCCCCAGCAATTCGGTAGCGTGCGTCATGTCTACGCGACGCTGCGCCTTGGCAATGCGCTTGAGGCCGAATTGCAGGTTGGCCAGCACCGACAAATGTGGAAACAGGCTGGCCTCTTGAAACACATAGCCCAAGGCGCGTTTGTGCGGCGGGACGAAAATACCGTTTTCGCTGTCTTGCCAGACGTCGTCGTTGATCTGCACGAAGCCATGCTCGGCGCGCTCAAGCCCGGCGATGCAGCGCAGGCACGTGGTTTTCCCCGAACCTGAATGACCGTAGAGTGCGCTGACACCACGGCCTGGCAAACGTAGATCGACATCCAGGCTGAAGCCTGAATAAGTGATGTTCAGACGTGCATCAATCATCGATCAGCTCCAGCCCGCGCGGGTTTTGCGGCTGGAGTACAGCACCAGCAACACCAGAAACGAAAACACCAGCATCGCGCCAGCCAGCCAGTGGGCCTGGGCGTATTCCATCGCTTCGACGTGGTCGTAGATTTGCACCGAGACCACGCGGGTCTTCTCAGGAATGTTGCCGCCGATCATCAGCACGACGCCGAATTCACCGACGGTGTGCGCAAAACCCAGGATCGCCGCGGTGATAAAACCGGGGCGGGCCAGCGGCAGGATCACGCTGAAAAACGTGTCCCACGGGTTGGCGCGCAACGTCGCGGCCACTTCCAGCGGGCGGGTACCGATCGCCGAGAATGCGTTTTGCAACGGTTGCACTACGAACGGCATGGAATAGATCACCGAACCGATCACCAGTCCGGTGAAGCTGAAGGTCAGCGTGCCCAGGCCCAGCCATTGGGTGAACTGGCCGAGAAAGCCGTGCGGGCCCATCATCAGTAACAGATAGAAACCAATGACGGTCGGCGGCAGCACGAGGGGCAGGGCGACGATTGCCCCGATCGGGCCGCGCAGCCAAGAGCGGGTGCGCGACAACCACAGGGCAATCGGAGTGCCGACAACCAGCAGGATCACAGTGGTCAGGGACGCCAGTTTCAGGGTCAGCCAGATCGCCGCGAAATCGGCACTCGTCAGCGACATTTAGAGTTGGTAACCGTAAGACGTGATGATCGCCGCGGCTTTCGGGCCTTTGAGGTATTCAACCAGCGCCTTGGCAGCGGCGTTGTCCTTGCCTTTGTTGAGGATCACCGCGTCCTGTTTGATCGGGTCGTGCAGGCTGGCTGGCACGATCCACGCCGAACCGCTGCTGACTTTGCCGTCCTTGTAAATCTGCGACAACGCAACGAAGCCCAGCTCGGCGTTGCCGGTGGACACGAACTGATAGGCCTGAGTGATGTTCTGGCCCTCAACGATCTTGGCTTTGGTCGCTTCCGTCAGTTTCAGTTTTTCCAGCACTTGCGTGGCGGCCAGGCCGTATGGCGCGGCTTTTGGGTTGGCAATGGACAGATGCTGGTATTCGTTTTTCTTCAGCACATCACCCTTGGCATCGACGTAACCGTCCTTCGCCGACCACAGTGCCAGCGTGCCGATGGCGTAGGTGAAGCGCGAGCCTTTGACGGTGTCGCCTTCTTTTTCGAGTTTTTCCGGGGTGGTGTCGTCGGCCGAGAGGAATACTTCGAATGGCGCGCCGTTTTTGATCTGGGTGTAGAACTGGCCCGTGGCGCCGTAGGCTGCGACCAGTTTGTGCCCGGTGTCTTTTTCGAAATCGGCAGCGATGGCCTGGATCGGCGCGGTGAAGTTGGCAGCAACCGCCACCTGCACTTCATCGGCGTGAACTGCGCCGACGGCGAACGTTGTGATCAGAGAGGCCAGCAAGGCAGGGGCAAAACGTGAGGCACGAATGGTCATGTAACAGCTCCGTTATTGGCGGTGCAGAGGGCAGTTTTTATTGGAATGGACTGCGCCGATGCAGAGGTGAAATCGCTATATAGAGGAATATATAGCGAAATGCCGCCGAACAGGAAGCGCTGGTGAGAAGCGGGTAAGGACTTTTGATCGCTTACCTTGATTGCCGTCAACGTCGAACCAGTTTGGCCAATGCACCTTCGGCCAACTGCCGCGTCAGTTCGGCGCTGCTGACATCCTGGCCCAGTGCGAATGCCTGGCCGGCCCACAGGTTGGCGAACTGTGCCTCATCTTTCGCTCGCAATGGCATCAATGCACCGCCGGCCAACGGAAATGCCGGGGCTTTCGCCGACATCGGCCCCAGTTCACGCATGACGCGGTTGAGAATGCCGCGAGCGGGACGCCCGGTGAAAAGGTTGGTGATCGCTGTTTCGCTTTCCTTGGCAGTGCGCAATGCCTTGTGATGCGAGGCGCTGACTTTCGCTTCGGGGGTGAACAGATACGCGGTGCCGACCTGTACTGCCGAGGCGCCCAGCATGAACGCCGCCGCCACACCGCGGGCATCGGCAATTGCGCCGGCAGCTATCACCGGTACTTTCACCGCATCGACTATCTGCGGCACCAGCGCAAATGTGCCGACCTGGCTGTTCAAGTCATCGCTGAGAAACATCCCGCGATGGCCACCCGCCTCGTAGCCCATGGCGATGATCGCGTCGCAGCCGTTCTGTTCCAGCCATACCGCTTCATCGACAGTGGTTGCAGAAGAGAGGATTTTTGCTCCAGTGGCCTTCACCCGATCCAGCAAGGTTTTTTCCGGCAGGCCGAAGTGGAAACTCACGACTTCAGGGCGGAACTCTTCAAGCACTTCGCACGCCGCCGCATCGAATGGCGCCCGATTGGACACGGGTGTTGGCGCATCGAAGTCGACGCCCAGTTCGCGGTAGTACGGTTCCAGCAAGTTCTTCCAGTCGCGTGCGCGCTGCTCATCGGCTGCGGGTGGCTGATGACAGAAGAAATTCACGTTGAAAGGCTTGTCGGTGTTGGCGCGAATCGTCTGCAACTCTTCACGCAATTGCTCAATGCTCAGCATTGCCGCCGGCATTGACCCCAAACCACCGGCGTTGCACACCGCGATCACCATTGAAGAGTTCGTGGCGCCGGCCATCGGGCCCTGGATGATCGGTAATTCAATGCCGAGCAGGTCGAGAATGCGGGTATCTGGCCATTGGCTCATGGAAGCGGTTCTCCGAACGATGAAACGGGGCAGGGACGGCGCAGCCGGTTTTTTAACAGTAAAACCGAATGCAGGGCCACTCTGAAATTCAGAACATCGCCCAGCGCGGGCTCTCAGCGTCGATGAAGTCGGCCACCGCCGCCTCCTCCATAGGAACGGTTCATGTTTCGTGAGGAGTTTTGAACGTTATGGGTGCGCTGGTTGCCGAAATTACGAGCGGCGGACTCACGGTTCAGGTTTTGTAACTGGGCGTTGTTATTGATTGGAGCGGTGCGCGGAGCGCGGCTCTTGGCCACTGATTGCCAGCCATCATCGGTTTTCTTGTAGACATTGCCATCGCGGCCGGCATAGACGTTGTCGCCAACGCGCGCGGCGCCGCCGTTTTTCCCGCGAACACCGCCATATTGAGTGGTATTGCCTGTATTGGGGTTGTACGCCGCGCCGCGACTGGCAGTGACCTGCGTACCATTACGCACATTACCTGCAGTGGCTTTCTGACCGGCAATCGCGCCACCGTTCGGCCCGGTCGCCACACCACTGCGTCCGGCTGCATAGTTGCCGGTGTAGACATTGTGCACAGCGCCGCGCTGGCCAGCCGCCGCTACGCCGGTGCGTGAGTTATAGGAAGAGCCGACCTGACCCGCCCAACGATTGCCGGTCCATGCGTTGTAACCGGCGCCAGTGCGACTGACTGTCGCTCGATCACCCCACTGACGATAGATATTTCCAGTAGTACCGGCCCAGCCACCCGGCCCCCAGGCCACGGCACCGCCGCGATAGCCGTAAGCGGCGCCGCCCCAGGCTAAAGGTGCTGGATACAAGCGCGGGCCCCAGGCGTAACCCCAACCGTAATTGCCCCACCACGGATACGCGCCCCAGCCCCAACCCATGGCGACGGTGCTGCCGCCCCAGCTCCAGCCAAAGCCGAAACCGAAGGTCCAGCCAGTCCATGGCGTGTACCGGATGGCAACGCCGAAACCATAAGTTACCGGCGGCCCGTACCAGACATTGCCGACCCATGGCGTGTACGGGTAACCGGTGCCATACACCACGGCACCGGTAGCCGGGTCAAGATTCGAACCCTGATAACCGGGGGTGTAGCCGACGACCACGGTGTCGCCGCTGGCCTCATAGACTTTGACGTAAGTGAGGTAATGCATGGGTGAACTCGGCGGGATCGAATAGATCACCGCTGGCACGGAACTGGCCACGACCCACGGGCCGTTGACTGTGGTAGCAGTGAACCAGATACCGTTCTCCACTGCATACCAACTGCTGTTGTCGACCCGGATAATTGGCGTAGCACTGTTGATTACGTATTGCAGCGATGTGGTGTTGATGGCCTTGAGTTGCGGCTCGCCATCGAACTGCGGGTCGGTCAGTTTTACTGCGCTTTTCTTTATCGCCGAGGTCTGCGGGATGGTTGCGGCAATCGCTGCTTCCTTGGCTTGTGGGGTACCGGCAACCGAAGCTTTGACGTTTTCTTTCGGGCTGTCGTCGGGGATGTTGGCAAAATCTGCCGGCAGTTTGTCCGCCGGGGTAAATGTCCAGGGCCCGTTCATGTCGCTGGCGCGAAACCAGCGACCTGAGATCAGCACGTAACTGTTCTGATCGGCGATTTCCTTGAAGATATGTCCTGTGGTATTGCTGACATACAACAGGCTTGTGCCCTGAATTGGCTGCCACTGCGGAGCTCCGTCGGTGACCAGTAGCTCGGTGGGCGTGGAGGCAACAAAAATTTTCGGCTGCGGTGGCTTGGTCAGGCTTGGGATCTTGTCTTTCGGGTCACTTTGTCCGGTCAGCAGATCCACCTGCCGGCTCTTGATGGCAGCCTGCATGGCTTTTTCGAGGTCTGCGGATGGCGTGGCCAGACGCGTGTAGTCACCATCGATCTGGCCAGCGACCATCCAGCCATCGAATACATGCAGGTAATGTTTGCCCTGCGTGTCCTTCAGCAATAGCGGGCGAGTGTTGATCACCCGTTGCAGCGTCGTTCCATCCACCGGCCGATAGGCTGCATCGCCGTCGATATAAACGAGCAGGGCGGGTACATCGGCGCTGATGACAGTCGGTGGCGCGTTCTCCAGCGGTGCGCTGTCAGCCCTCTGTTCTGCCGAGAGCACGCCGACGGCGGCCTCCAGTTGATCAAGCGAAATGGTTTTCTTGCGATTGGCCGCATCTTTCTGCAATGTAGCGACCCACATGTCGGCCTGGCGGGTGTCAGCCGGGAAGTCGGCCTTGATGATTTTGTATTGATCGAGCGCGACCCAACGCGTGGCCTTGTCGACCAGCGTGTTGGCACTGAACTGGACGATGCCGTAAGTAGACTTGCCATCGGCGCCCCTGGCTTCGACGGCCGCGCGGGCATTGAGGGTGTAGCCGTCCCAACTGTCGAGTTGTGGCTGATACACGGTCAGCGTGGCCTTGCCGCTGGTGATGACTTGCGGCCATGTCGGTTCGCTTGGCGCCGCTTCCGCGTTCGTGGTAGCCGGTGTCGCCCAGGCATTGGCACAGGCCATCAGGCACAGCATCAGTATCACCGAAAGCGAGCGTTTGTAAAACATTGTCAGCTCCATCGACAGACCGGTTTCTGAAAGAAAACAGCAAAAGCAGCATCGTCGAAAAAGCATAGTCGCCTGCCTTGAAAACATCCGGTGGATTGGCGGATTGGCGGAAAGTCGAGTGTGGCAACAGGTTGCGATGTGATATTTGAAAGGCATGAAACCGCAAACCCATCCATGAGAGGCCATCATGTTCAACGGTATTTTGATCAATAAAGACGACAGCGGTTATCGCGCCAGCCTGCAACAAATCAACGAAGAGCAGTTGCCAGAAGGCAATGTGGCGGTGAACGTCGCGTACAGCACGCTTAATTTCAAAGACGGCCTGGCGATTACCGGCAGCAGCCCGGTGGTGCGTAAATTTCCGCTGGTGCCGGGAATCGATCTGGCGGGCACGGTCGAAGTCAGTTCGCATCCGGATTACAGGGTGGGCGATCAGGTGCTCCTCAACGGCTGGGGTGTGGGCGAAAGCCATTGGGGCGGTCTGGCGCAAAAGGCCCGGCTCAATGGCGACTGGCTGATTCCGTTGCCCGAGGCGTTTTCTGCGGCACAGGCAATGGCGATTGGCACGGCTGGCTACACCGCCATGCTGTGCATTCTGGCCCTCGAACGTAACGGCGTGACGCCGGATCAAGGCGAAGTGCTGGTGACGGGCGCCAATGGCGGCGTCGGCAGCTTCGCCATCGCACTACTGAGCAAACTCGGTTATCGGGTCGTGGCTTCCACTGGCCGGGTATCCGAGCATGAATATCTGAAACAATTGGGTGCGGGGGAAATCATCGACCGGGCAACCTTGTCTGAACCGGGCAAGCCGCTGGCCAAGGAGCGTTGGGCGGGGGTGATCGACTCGGTCGGCAGCCACACCTTGGCCAACGCCTGCGCCAGTACGCGCGCAGAAGGCACCGTCGCTGCCTGCGGTCTGGCTCAGGGCATGGACTTTCCAGCTTCGGTGGCACCGTTCATTTTGCGCGGAGTCACGCTGGCCGGTATCAACAGCGTGACTCAGCCCAAGGCGCGTCGCCTGCAAGCTTGGGATCGTTTGGCCAAGGATCTGGACGTTGCCTTGCTGCCATTGATCAGCCATGAAATCGCCTTGAGCGAAGTCATCGATGCCGCGCCGAAACTGCTGGCCGGACAACTGCGCGGGCGGGTTGTGGTTGACGTCAACCGCTGACTCAATCGTTAAGGCTGCGTTTCACGTTCAAGCAATTGCCGTTTGCGCTCCACGCCCCAGCGATAGCCGGAAAGATTGCCATCGCTGCGCACCACGCGGTGGCAAGGGATCGCCACTGCCAGGCGATTCGCCCCGCAAGCCTGGGCCACGGCGCGCATCGAAGTTGGCGCGCCGATGCGCTGGGCAATCTCGGCATAACTGGCGGTGCTGCCCACGGGAATTTCCCGCAGCGCCTGCCACACGCGCTCCTGAAACGCCGTCCCGCGCACGTCCAGCGGCAGATCCAGGCCAAGCGCGGGAGCTTCGATAAATCCCACCACTTTGGCGATCAGTTGTTCAAACCCGGTGTCGGCGCCAATCAGATTGGCTTTGCGGAACTGATCCTGCAGATCGCACACCAGTTGGTGAGGATCGTCACCCAATAGAATCGCGCAAACCCCGCGGTCGCTTTGCGCCACCAGAATCGCTCCGAGCGAGCATTGCCCGACGGCGAAACGAATGTCGTTGTTTTGCCCGGCGGCACGATAGTCACCGGGTTTCATGCCTAGCAGTTGATCGGCGGCTTCGTAGAAGCGGCTGTTGGAATTGAAGCCTGCGTCGTACAGCGCTTCGGTCACCGAACCACCGTTGGCCAAGCGCTCACGGACTCTGCGCGAGCGGTGGGCGCTGGCGTAACCCTTGGGCGTCAGTCCGGTCACGGCTTTGAATACCCGGTGAAAATGAAAGGGGCTTAACCCGGCCGTTTCAGCGAGTTCGTTGAGTGCCGGCAGGGCTTCGGCGGACTCGATCTGCCGACAGGCTGTTGCCACCGTGGCGGCATGCTGAACGCTCACCTCACTCTGGTCTTTACTCGCGCGTTTGCTGGGGCGATAACCGGCGGCCTCAGCCTGTTCGGCGGTGTCGAAGAACTCGACATTCTGCGGTTTCGGCAACCGCGCAAGACTGCTTGGGCGGCAGTAGATGCCGGTGGTTTTCACGGCATAGACAAATTGCCCGTCTGCCCGTGGATCCCTTGCCAGCACGGCGGCCCAACGTGGATCGTCTGCAGTGTTGAGATGGCTCGAAAGCGTATTCATGTCGGGTAATCCGTTGACCTGTTTGATACAGGTTAACCAGGGTGGGTGAGCGCAACACTCCGGGCCTTGCGGTCAAACTTTTGCCGCTTAACCCGCTACACGAAAAGTCAGGTTGATCCGTTGCTCACCCAGTCGCGAATGCCGACCCTGTCTGATCGGCAACACCCCGTGAAAACGTAAACGATCGACGCCGCCCCAGACCACCATATCGCCGTGCAGCAAGGGAATCCGCTTGCTCTTGTCGCTCCGCGCGAATCCGCCAAACAGAAACATGGCCGGCAAGCCTAGCGACAGCGAAACGATGGGTGCCGCGTAGGCGTTTTCGTCTTTGTCCTGATGCAATGACATCTTGGCACCGGGGACATATCGGTTGATCAGGCAGGAATCTGCGTTGAAGTCGGAAAACCCCGCTTCCATCGCCGCCGAATGCGCCAGTTTGGCAAACACCGCCGGCATCTGCGGCCAGGGCGATCCGCTGAGCGGATCGACACGCGAGTAACGATAGCCACTGCGATCGGTGATCCAGCCCAGTTCGCCACAACTGCTGGTGCCCACAGACATGCTGAAACCGCCGGGCGTGATCATGTGTCGGAGCGGGGCCGTGGCAAGAATGGCATCCAGCGCCGGCAACAACGGGTCGATAAGCGGCAGGGCGAAACCGCGCAGCAGCCACGATTGTTCGCCAATCTGTTCGGCGCCGGGTTGCTGTTCGGGTTCGCTGTCGGCGAACAGATCGAAGGTGTGAGGGGGCATGGCGGTGATGTGGCGTCGTGAAGGATGATGCCTAGGGTATGCCTTTTTCCACTGTGCAGGCGACTGACGCCATGACGCATGGTCACCCGATAATCGCCGCGCACGCCTGTGACCGGACGTAGGTTGGCGGCGAAAATCACCGCGTCGCCTTTCTTCAAGTCCAGCGCTTGCGGCCGGGACTGCGTGCGCGGGCGCTGCCCGGTGAGCAAAAAACTCGCCACCGGTAAGTCCTGGCCGGGTTCCGACAGAAGAATCGCCACTTGCAGTGGAAATACCCGTTTGCCCCTCCGCCGCCTGCGGTCGAATTCCGGTCGGTGCCTTACAACGCTTTGCTGACGGCGATATCGCTGATCACGTCGCTCTGGTCGTGAATTGCATCCAGCGCAGCCTTGGCTTCTTCTTGGGTGCCACTTTCCAGTTGCGCGAACTCGAAGCGGCGCTCACCGTTGAGTTTGTACTTGATAACGTATTTGGTCGTTTGGGCCACGGTCATGAATACCTGTCTGTGTGGGCGGGGCGGCTCAGCTGAGTTTGGAGCTGGAGCGACGGATGATCTTGATCGAATGCGTCAGCGTCGGTTTGCGTGTAACGCTGATTGCCCGGTTGGTGACGGTGTCGATAGTGATGTTCCAGAAACCGGTGCTCGGTGCGGTGATGCGCGCCGGGAACGTGTCGAAAGCGCCGCCGTGGTAAGAGTGACGACCGCCATTTTTGAAGCTGCGGAAGTTGGCGTCGCTCATCAAACGGATGTTGCAGGTTTGCGAGCACTGGATGACGACGATGTCGTCTTCGTTGAGGTGCTCGCGCTGGTGAATGAATTTCATGGGCGCCTCCAGAAGGGCTTTTTCTACTAAATCAAAACGATAGCTTGTAATTGCGCGCAGTTTATCAGCCCGCACGGGTTATTATCTGGCCGTCGGGCGTTGGTTTGACAATTTTGAACAGATATTCGCGATTGGATGCGGGTTAAATGCAGAAGACCCCGGAGAAAAACGGCATTTGTGCTGTCGGACGGTCTTTAACGGAGGTTTTGTATGAAGTGGGGTGTGGTGTGTCTGCCGTTGGTTTTGGCTGTGGGTGGTTGTGCGAGCGTTTCCGAAATCAATGAAACTCTACCGACCGTGAGCGTAATCTCCGGCAAGAAGCCCCATGAATACGCTCAGTGCCTGACAGAGAAACTGGCTGACAGCCGCGGTGCGTTGCAAATGCAGCCGTTCAAGGATGGCGTCAGGGTCATCGTGCCGGGGAAACTATCCTCCGGCCCGGCCGCCGTGTTCGATATCGAAGACCGCTCGGGAGGCAGCAGCATCAAGCTGCATGAACGCATGTCAAATGTGCCAGTGCGCCCGCGCGATGTACGTAACGCTGCCAATGCGTGCATTTCCGGCTGATAGACTATTGGTCATCAGCATCAATGCCGTCGCAGCCAGGCTGTGACGGCATTTTCATTTCTGGAGTCGCGATGAAGCGAGAGCAAGTACGGGAACGCCATGTAGAGGGCCTGATCTCTGCCACACACGTTATCCAGAACCCGGCAAATCCGGGCGAGTGGATCGTGTTTTTCAAGAAAAGCGCCGGCCGCAGCTACTTTCTGGTGGACGAAAACGACGAAGTCGAGTCCTTCAGCAGACTCGACGATCTCATTGAGGTTGTGCGCGGCCTAGGGATCAAGTTCGCCGAAATCCACATGTAGGTCTACTTGCAGACGACGACCACGCTGCGGTTCTTGTAGTTGCCGACGTCGACCCCCAGGGTCTTGTCGCTTTCTTTCGGCGCAGGTGTTCCGTCAGTGCCAACGATGCGATAACCGGTGCCGGCACACGAGGCGTCTGCCTTCTCATAGCAGGTGGCCCAGGAGTTGGCTTCACCGGAACAGTCGATGGTCAGGCCCTGTTCGCCGTTGTTCAGAGTGGTCGGCTCTGAAGTGGCACAGCCGCCTAACGCCAGTACCGCAATCAGTGGCAAAAATTTGTTCATGTTCATATTTGTCGTCTTCAGCGAGGGGGGGGGACTAGACGCTCTGACAGCGCCGCGGTGAAAAGGTTATAGCGATTGGCCACTTGTTTGTACCTGAGCACAAAAAAGCCCTGCTCAAGGGCAGGGCTTGGCACGCGCCGCAGTTGATCAGTCCTGATCTTTGCCACGACGTTTGGCCGATGCTGGCGTGTCCGTGAACACCGACGCTACATCAGTCGCCATCTGCTCGCTGTCGAAAGGACCGGCGATGTGCTCGCCATTGGTAGTGGTCAGTGTCCACTTGCCGTCTTTCTTGTCGATCACGTACCCGTTGATGATTTTTACCGCGGCCATCTAGTCTGTCTCGTTCGCTGGTTCAAAGTCGCCATGATACCGGCAAATGCTCACATTGGGGGACGATGAGCGTATGGTGGGGCTGCTTGCCGGCATCTTTGAGCTACGCTGATCGGGTTACGCAAAATTGCCGATGGAACTATCAGCGAGAATATTTCTCTATGTTGGCATCGGTTAGCCAGTGCGGGGCATTGTAAGGTGCACGCCGCCTGATTAGACTGCGCCGAAACTCGTACACACAGCCCTTTCAAGGACTTATATGATCAAGAAATGCTTGTTCCCAGCAGCCGGTTACGGTACTCGCTTCCTGCCAGCGACTAAAGCCATGCCCAAAGAAATGCTGCCGGTGGTAAACAAGCCACTGATCCAGTACGGCGTTGAAGAAGCGCTTGATGCTGGCCTGACGGAAATTTCCATCGTCACCGGTCGTGGCAAGCGTGCTCTGGAAGACCACTTCGACATCAGCTACGAGCTGGAAAACCAGATCAAGGGCACCGACAAGGAGAAATACCTGGTTGGCATCCGCAAACTGCTGGATGAGTGCTCCTTCTCCTACACCCGTCAGACCGAAATGAAAGGTCTGGGCCACGCGATTCTGACCGGTCGCCCGCTGATCGGTGACGAACCGTTCGCCGTGGTGCTGGCGGACGACCTGTGCGTCAACCTGGAAGGCGATGGCGTACTGACCCAGATGGTCAAACTGTACAAGCAGTTCCGCTGCTCGATCATCGCCATTCAGGAAGTCGACCCTCAGGAAACCAGCAAGTACGGCGTCATCGCTGGCGAAATGATCCGCGACGACATCTACCGTGTTCACAGCATGGTCGAGAAGCCAAAGCCGGAAGATGCGCCGTCGAACCTGGCCATCATCGGTCGTTACATCCTGACCCCGGATATCTTCGACCTGATCGAACAGACCGAGCCAGGCAAGGGCGGCGAAATCCAGATCACCGACGCCCTGATGAAGCAAGCCCAGAACGGCTGCGTGATGGCCTACAAGTTCAAAGGCAAGCGTTTCGACTGCGGTGGCGCTGAAGGCTACATCGACGCGACCAACTTCTGCTTCGAAAACTTCTACAAGACTGGCAAGGCTTACTGATAGCGCTTGATTGGTTTGTAGGTATGTCACACGGCTCGGCTCGTGTGACGCAAAAAAACAAACGCCCCGACTTGTTCGGGGCGTTTGCGTTTGTGCAAGAAGGAAAATTAGTCTCCAGTCTTTTCCATATCTAAGTTCGGCCAGCGTTAGTGGTTTTTCCGAAAAAACGATATTTTGTAACTTAACATTTAAGTTTGGTGTGCGGTCGAAAAAATATTTATTTAAGTTATCGATGATTAACCGATTGGTTAGTCGTCGTATTTGTTAGGCTTTGCTGGCTTTTTTTAGATGAGTATGTGAAATTATTTCAAAGATACAATATGAAACAAATGTGCTGTTGAGCTGGTATGTAACGAAACTATAGAAATGTTTTGTTTTTAAAAGGTGGAAATTCAATTCTCTTAAGCCGTAAGTAATATTTTGAGGTCAAAACATGGAGTTCGACGTCATTGTTGTAGGGGCGGGTGCTGTGGGTGGTTCAATCGCGTATGAGTTGTCATCGCGAGGTTTAAAAGTCTGTCGGGTCGGCGAAACCGATCGTGCGAATGCAGCATCGAGGGCTGCCGGGGCAATGAACGGTTGCTTTGGTGAGGTTACCAGTGGGTTGCTTGCGAGTGATTTTGGCCGGCTGAAGCTGGATATGGATCGTCAAGCCCAGCAACTATGGCCAAGCTGGGCGGAACGTTTGGCCGTTTCTTCTGGTAATACGACATCCCTGTTCACTGCAATGGGGACTCACGTTTTGCTCAATACGGCGGGCATGGACGAAGTCGATAGCGTCAACTACGACACCATCGAGAGCACGTTGACTGAGTATGGCGAACCCTTCGAAGTCATCGATCCACGTAAAATGGAGTGGCTTAAGCCGAATCATCTCGTTCGTCCTCTACGAGGGTTGTACATTCCGAACGAACATTCAGTGAATTCCCACCTGTTACTGGAAAAACTGGATGCTGCATTTGTCGCTGAGGGGGGCACTCTGAAGAATGAGAATGCCGAGCGAGTGCTGGCAGAGGGCGGTGTAGTCACTGGCGTGGAGTTGGGCAGTGGGGAGGTACTTTGGGCACGAAAAGTCATCGTCGCTGCGGGCGTTCACTCTCTGGATCTGCTGAGTCACTTTGACGAGGTGGTTAAGAGGATTCCACCATTGTTCAGTGGGTATGGCGTGTCCATATTGGTGAAAATGCCGGAGGGGGGCGATCTGCCTAACTCCGTCATTCGTACCCCGAACCGTGCATTTGCCTGCGGCCTGCACTGCGTCCCCCGTGGTGATGGAATTCTTTACCTTGGGGCGACCAATATTATTTCCGAGCAGCCTAAGAAGCACGCACTGATTTCGGATGTGCAGTTCTTACTTGATTGCGCTGTCGATCAGTTGAGTCTGGATCTCCATGGAGCAGAAGTCATTTCCATTCAGGTCGGCAACAGGCCCATTCCGGCAGACGGATTCCCATTGATAGGTGAGTGCGGTATAGAGGGGCTTTGGCTCGCAACAGGCACTTATCGGGACGGGTTGCATCAGTCGCCGTTATTGGCAGGCTATATAGCTGACTGTTTGACTGGCATGAAAAGTAATAGTCTTGATCTTAGTCCGTTTACGCCAGTGCGCGCTCCGCTGGCCGGATTTGCCCGCGAAAATACTGTTAAAGAAACCGTGCAACAGATGTTTGCCACGGGCTATGAGTATCGCTGGGATATAAAGCCTTATTGGTTTCCACTGCTGGATGAGGGGTTGTCGCGCAACTATCAAAAGTTGATAGATGATTTGCACCCGTCGTTTACTCCGCCACCGGAGTTGGTAGCGTTTTCTTATCTATACGAGTCAATCCTGAATAAACTCTCCCAATATTACCGGGAGTGGACATGAGTCTTACTGAACGTGAATTCCTCGCTATTGACCAGGCACGAGAGCTGCTGCAAAAGTCCGGCGTCTGGAGTCTGGAAGAAGACCTGAGTTGTCTTGTGGATCGCTTTATCGAGCGCGCGGATAAAAGTTTGGCACTGGAGGAGTTCATGTTGGCGGTCAAAGAGCGCTGCAACCGGATTCCGCTCGGACATATTGTCGGCAAGGTGGACTTTGACGATTTGTCGCTTGTCGTCGGGAGTGGGGTGTTCATCCCGCGACCTCATAGCAGAGTCATTCACAAATGGATCGAGCGCAGTGCAGCGCTGGAGTCGGGCTCAAAGGTTCTGGATCTGTGTGCGGGCAGCGGAGCCATCGGTCTGGCGATTGCCCGGCGCAGACCTGATCTCGACGTCACTTGCGTAGAGTTTGATCCGATAGCCATCCAGTATCTCAAACGCAATATTGATCGCTTGTCGTTCAAGGGCGTACACGCAGACCACCTGCAGGCAGATATTCGCGACGGAAAGGCGTTTGCGCAATTCGATCAGCAGATCGACCTTATTGTCGCCAATCCTCCCTACGTTCCGCAGGCCCAGGAGTTGCTGCCCGAATGGGGTGAGCACCATCCTCATACGTCTGTTTATTCCGGGTCCGATGGTCTTGAGTTGATTCGGCAGATTATTGCTCTCGCCGACCGATTGCTCGTTCGCGATGGCTGGCTTGTGATGGAGCACGGCGAAGATCAGGCCGAAGCGTTGCGAGAACTGTTCAGGCGCGCTCATCTGGCAGAGATACAAACAGTGATTGACAAGGACGAGTCTGATGCGTCGGGCAGCTCGGTAATGACTATCGGCCGCAAGTCTAAGTGAATTTGGAAAGGAGCTTAAGCAATGGATGTGCAAGTCAAGCAAGACTGGATGAGCATTCGCCGTGGCAACACCACCGGTGCACTGACAACTGCCTATGAGGAAGGGCTGACGGGTTTTACAGTTACGAGTCGTATCGGCAAGCAGATCACCCTTCAGGAAGGAGGTGTGTACACAGAATTTGTGTCGTGCTCGTATTTGGGGCTCGAAACCCATCCTGCACTGATTGAGGCTGCACAACGGGCACTCAATAAATGCGGGCTGCACCTGTCCTCTTCTCGGAGTGCGATGCGTCCACATTATCTGCCTCATTTGGAGGATCTGCTTGGTCAGGTTTACAGAGGTAGCGCGGTTGCAGTGTTCACCTCTACCAGCAGTGTGCATCTAGGTGTTCTGCCTCTGTTGGGCAGTGGGTCATTGGCGGGCTATCCCGTCAGAAAGAGAGTGCATTGGCTAATGGACAGAACTGCCCATGCTTCGATGCAAGTTCTGAGGGGGATTCTTGAGCAATTCGGTTCTGTTTCCAGAGTTGAATCGACTGACCTGGAGTCGCTGACCGACACGCTGAAAGCGTGCTCGAACAGGGGCGAAACCCCAGTGCTCTTGATTGATGGCATTGGATCAATGAGTGGTCTGGTACCCATTGCCGAACTTTCCCGGCGATTAGAGTCTGCGCAGGGATATCTATATGTAGACGATGCGCACGGTATTTCTATTGTCGGCCGACATGGTGCGGGTTATGCGTTTTCTGCGGTAGATCATTCGTTGCCTGCAAATATTATTCTGGCCGGGTCACTTTCCAAGGCTTTCGGCGGTGCAGGTGGTTTTGTCGTGGTCTCGGAATCGCAGGATGTCGAGATCATCCGAACTTCAGCAAACCCATTGATATTTGGTCATTCCATTATGGTGCCGATGCTCGCGGCGAATGTTGCCTCGGCGCAAATTCATCTCACTGATGAAATTGAGGTGCTGCAACGACGCCTCTGGAACAACGTCAGCCTTTTAGATTCTGTCACCGATCACCAGTTGCTCAATGCGGGCATCCAATCGCCAGTCAGGGGGGCCTTCTTTGAAACTGAAGAGGCCGGATTACAGGCTGCACGGGCCCTGCGCGATCAGGGCATGCTGCTGTTCCCGGTCTTTTACCCGATCATCGCCAAAGGTAAGGCAATGCTGCGATTTGCAGTGTCGGCTGACCACAGTGAGCAAGAGATCAGATCGCTCGGGGTTGCGTTGCAAGAGTTGTCGCGAAACGGGACGTGGGCACCGAATCTCAGCGAACCAGCCTGAATATGACCGTCGTATACCTTGTAGAGATTGGCTAATGGAGGTGCATGTATGCAACAACATGGACAGTTAACACAGACAGGAACGTCAAACATTTTGCAACCATTGCGAGAAAGGCTCGATTCGATAAATTTGCAGGTGGTTGATCTGCTTTCGGAGCGCATGAAGTTGTGCATGGATATTGCCGAGCTTAAAGCCGCACATGGCATAGCGATGATGCAACCCGGGCGAATTTCCTATGTGCTCGATATGATCAAGGAACGATCATTGGCTTCGGGGCTCAGGCCGGAATACACCGAATCGATATTCAATCTGATCATTGCGGAGACGTGTGTGCGGGAAGACGTGCTGATAAATCAGCGTCTGAGCCAGAGCGTGTCCTCATGAAAATACTGTTGATTGATAACTTCGACTCCTTTACCCATAACATCGCCCAATATCTGTTCGAGGTAACGGGGGTATCTGCAGACATCGTAAAGAACTCTGTTTCCTACAGCGAGCTGGGCATCGAACGATATGACGCTGTGGTGCTGTCGCCGGGCCCCGGACATCCCGCCGAAGAGGAGGATTTCGGTGTCTGTGGTAGCGTCATTTTGCATTCTCCTGTACCGATACTTGGTATATGCCTAGGGCATCAGGGTATTGCACAATTCCTTGGCGGTTCTGTCGGGCATGCCCCAAGTCCCGTGCATGGCTATCGCAGCCCCATTACGCATACAGGTAAAGGGCTTTTTCGGGACTTGCCTGAGCAGTTTGATGTGGTCAGGTACCACTCGTTGATGTGCACAAGTTTGCCATTAGAGCTTCAATGCACAGCCTGGACGCCCGAAGGCGTGGTGATGGCAATCGAGCACATCACTCGGCCTATATGGGGCGTACAATTCCACCCGGAGTCCATAGATTCGGAATATGGGCATGCGTTACTGAGCAACTTCATACGCATGGCGCTTGAACACAATGTCAGCGTGAGAAGTCGGCTGGAGTCCGATACGGAATGCGCTTCGTCAAAAAGCGCCTATGTCGCGGTGGGGGGCGAGCTGAATATGCAGCTCGCGTACCGCGAGCTGCCCGAAAACCTGGATCCCCAGGCGGTATTTTCGTCCCTTTATGCAAATGACCGTTTCGCGTTCTGGCTGGACAGCGAAAAGTCGGAGAGACCGAATGCTCGTTACTCGATCATGGGCAGTGGGGAGGGGCAGGGCACTATAAGGCTTGATTACAATGTCACTGATGAATACCTGACACTCGATGGGCCAAAAGGCAAAAAAAGTATCAAAGGCGACTTTTTCACCTTGGTTGCACAAATTTTCGAAGCCGTTCAGATCGCCACTCCGCAGTACTTACCATTTGGTTTCAAGGGAGGTTTTGTCGGTTACCTAGGATATGAGTTGAAAGCACTGACCGGGGGAGGAAAGATCTATCGGTCGAGTCATCCGGATGCGGCATTCATGTTTGCGCCGCACTTTCTGGTCTTCGATCATCAGGACGGTAAAGCTTATCAGTGCATGATCACTGCCACGGGAGAGGCGGGCGTTTGGCCGGCGCTGCCTCGCATCGCCGAGCTTGTAGAAACGCCCGCCCTCTTTGGTGAAAAGTTCGTTCCAGGGGCTGTAGATCAACTGAAGCTTTCACTTGATGATGGACCGGATGATTACATTGCCAAGATCACTCAGTCGCTGCAGTACATTACCGATGGCGAGTCTTACGAGATTTGTCTGACTAATCGCGCAAAAATGGCATACGACGGTGTTCCATTGAGTGCTTACAAGCGAATGCGTCATGCCAGCCCCGTACCTTATGGGGCATATCTTTCATTTGCGCAGTTCTCGGTGCTCAGTGCATCGCCGGAGACTTTTCTTAGAATTGATGACAGCGGGATGATCGAGTCCCGGCCTATCAAAGGAACCAGACCGCGCAGTAAGCTGCCTGTTGAAGACCAGAGGCTGCGTGATGAACTGCAGGCTTCATCTAAGGACAGAGCCGAGAACCTGATGATCGTCGATCTGGTCCGCCATGACTTGAATCAGGTGTGTCGTCCAGGAAGCGTACATGTTCCCGAGATTTTTTCGGTCGAAAGCTTCTCGTCGGTACATCAACTGGTATCCACTGTTCGCGGGCACCTTAGATCTGAAGTGGCAACGCTGGAGGCAATTCGCGCCTGTTTTCCGGGCGGCTCTATGACCGGAGCACCTAAGAAGCGCACGATGGAAATCATTGACGTGTTGGAATCCTCGGCACGAGGTATCTATTCTGGCGTTTTGGGATGGTTATCTTTCAGTGGTGCTGCAGAGCTCAGCATTGTCATACGCACAGCGGTTGTCCAGGACGGCGAGGCGACCTTTGGTATTGGCGGCGCGATCGTTGCACACTCTGATCCGCAACAGGAACTTGAAGAGACATTGGTAAAGGCTAGCGTGCCTTACTACAGTTTTATCGCAGGGAGCGAAGCGTGATGAACGACACGGTAGTCGTGCTGGGTGGTGCGGGGCTGGTGGGGTCCCTCATCACCCGCATACTTATGCAATACGGATGCAATGTCCGCGTGGTAGATCGTAGGCCTCCAGAACAGTCCAGTGGTTTTCATGAGGTCGATGTCACCAGTCCGTTCAATAATACCGGATACATTTTTGAAGGGGCGACGGCGGTTGTTTTTGCTTTGCCTGAGAGTGTGGCGATTCGGTCAATACCTTGGGTGCTTGGGGCTGTTTCGAGCAATGTTGTATTTGTTCCGACCTGTTCTGTTCAGGATCCGTTTTACCGAGCTCTGAAGAATGAGTCTCCTCAACAGCCCTTTGTCGGGATTAACCCGATGTTTTCACCCAGGCTTTCCGTTCAGGGGCGTACCGTTGCTGTTTGCTTGGATAAGGAGGATTCGCCTTCAACCTTTATCGAGCAGTACCTGCTCGGCGCAGGAATGAAGATCAAGCGAATGACGCCTGTTGCCCACGACGAATTGATGGCGCTTTGTCAGGCGTTGCCTCACGCCGCCATTCTTGGCTTTGGCCTTGCGTTGTCCAAGTGCTCACTGGACCTTGAAAGCGCGCTGGAAGTGATGCCGCCACCTATGCGCACAATGATGGCGTTGTTGTCTCGCGTATTGGTGAATCCACCCGAAGTTTATTGGGATATTCAGCTGGAAAATGACCACGCCATCAAACAGCGCGAGGCGTTGGCAGAGGGAATGAGGCGCTTGATGGAGAGTGTTAGTAGCCAAGATTACGATGGATTTAGCAATGATCTGCAAGGTGTTTCAAATGCATTGGGTCGCCGTTTGAATTCGGGGGCAGTCGATTGTCAGCACGTGTTTTCACTGCTGAACTAATCCATATACGCCGGGGAAGTGCGTAGGAAAAAGTTTCACGGGGTCATCAAAAATGCTCCGTGAAATTATCTTTGTCTAAGGAGCTTTATCCATGGCATTAACAAATGAGTCTACCGGCAGTAATACATCAAAACGCTGGTTCGGCCTCGGCGTATTAATGTTGCCAGTCCTGCTGGTGACCGTTGACAACACAGTGCTGGGTTTCGCCTTACCCAAAATCGCAGAAGCGTTGCGTCCGACTGCCAGTCAGCAGTTGTGGATGATCGATGCCTACTCATTGGTTCTCGCCGGGCTACTGGTGTCCATGGGAAGTCTGGGAGATCGGGTCGGGCACCGCAAGTTGCTGCTTATCGGTTCGCTAGGATTTGCTGTGGTATCGGTGCTGACCGCCTATTCCGAGACGGCCTTGCAGTTGATTATCGGGCGTGCCTGCATGGGGATTTTCGGGGCGATGCTGATGCCTTCCACGTTGGCATTGATACGCTCGGTGTTTGAGGATCGAGAGGAGCGCAGGCTGGCTGTCGCGATCTGGGCCACGACATTGACCGTCGGTTCGGCTCTGGGGCCTTTGGTGGGCGGAGTGTTGTTGCAGTTCTTTGATTGGGGCGCGATTTTTCTGTTGGCGGTCCCCGTTCTGATTCCGCTGTTGGTGTTGGGTCCACTATTGCTTCCTGAGTCGGAGCGTGATGTATCTGGGCCGTTGGATCCGATCAGCATTCTTCAGTCGATGGCCGCCTTGGGTGGCATCGTTTACGGCATCAAGCATGCCGCCAGTGAGGGTTTTGACGGGGTCGTACTGGGGGCCTTTCTGGTCGGCGTATTGGCGGGCTGGATGTTTGTCCGGCGCCAGTTACGTCTTCCCGTGCCGCTGATGGATATGACTCTGTTCCGCAACGGGACTTTCAGCGGGTCTGTTCTGATAAATTTGATGAGTCTTGCGTTCCTCGTCGGTTTTGTTTTCTTCACCACTCAGTTTTTGCAGATTGTCCTGCAGATGTCGCCTTTGAGTGCGAGCCTGGCGTTGGTGCCGGGTCAAATTATGGCGATTGTGGTTGGAATGGCGGTCGTCCCGGTCGCTCAGCGTCTGCCTGTGCATGTGCTGATACCGATTCTGGTCGCCTTCGCCGCTGCGGCGTTTTTACTCGTGGCCAGCGTGGGCAGTAGTCTTGCGGTACTGGTTGCGGCGTTCGCGTTGCTGAATATCGGCGTGGGCGCGATCGCTACGGTTTCCAATGACGTGATTTTGTCGGCGGCGCCCCCAGCTAAGGCCGGTGCAGCTTCCGCTATCAGTGAAACAGCCTATGAGGTCGGAGTCGTTTTGGGGACGACCCTGCTTGGCGGCCTGGTTACGGCTCACTATCGGGCAGACTTGCAGCTTCCAGCGTTTTTGAGCGATGCCCAGACGATGCTGGCAAGTGAAACGCTGGCTGGCGCTCATCATGTGGCGACGGGGTTGGCGGGGGATCAAGCGCAACAGTTAATGCAACAGGCGGGAAGTGCATTTGAAGGCGCAATTGCATTGGTATCGTGGGTCGCTTTCGGTTTGGCATTCATAGCAGTTTTGATCGCCTGGCGTACGCTGCGGTTACCAAAGGCTCAGTCCGCAGAATGTCACTGATCAAAAGCTTGCTGCTCGAACCCTTGGCATTGGTCATCGGCATAACGGCAGAGGCTTGCTCAATGAGCATCTGCAGGTATGCTGATCGCCTGCCGAGGAGATAGAAATGGCCTACGATTTTGACCTTTATGTAATTGGTGCCGGTTCCGGCGGTGTGCGCGCTGCGCGGTTTGCGGCCGGTTTCGGCGCGAAAGTGGCGGTGGCTGAAAGCCGTTATCTGGGCGGAACCTGCGTCAATGTTGGCTGTGTGCCGAAAAAGCTGTTGGTCTACGGCGCGCACTTTGCCGAAGACTTCGAGCAGTCTGCAGGTTTTGGCTGGAGCCTGGGCGAAGCGAATTTCGATTGGGCCACGCTGATCGCCAACAAGGATCGCGAGATCAATCGTCTGAACGGCATTTATCGCAATCTGCTGATCAACAGTGGTGTGACCTTGCACGAAGCACACGCGAAGATCGTCGGCCCGCACGAGGTTGAGGTCAACGGTGAACGCTTCACCGCGAAAAATATTCTGATCGCTACCGGCGGCTGGCCGCAAATTCCGGAGATTCCGGGGCACGAGCATGCGATCAGCTCCAATCAGGCTTTCTTTCTCAAAGAATTGCCGAAACGTGTTCTGGTGGTCGGCGGCGGTTACATCGCGGTGGAGTTTGCCGGGATTTTCCACGGTCTTGGCGCTAACACCACGCTGCTGTATCGCGGTGATCTGTTCCTGCGCGGTTTCGACGGTTCGGTGCGCAAGCATTTGCAGGAAGAGCTGACCAAGCGTGGCATGGATCTGCAATTCAATGCCGACATCGCACGAATCGACAAACAGGCCGATGGCAGCTTGAAGGCCACCCTCAAGGATGGCTGCGAGCTGGAAGCGGATTGCATTTTCTACGCCACTGGACGCCGTCCGATGCTGGACAATCTGGGGCTGGAAAACACCGACGTGCAGCTAGATGACAAGGGCTTCATCAAGGTCGACGAGCAATACCAGACCAGTGAGCCTTCGATTCTGGCGCTGGGCGACGTGATCGGTCGCGTGCAACTGACGCCGGTGGCGTTGGCCGAAGGTATGGCCGTGGCGCGCCGTCTGTTCAAGCCCGAGCAATATCGTCCAGTGGACTACAAGATGATCCCGACGGCGGTGTTCAGTCTGCCGAACATTGGCACGGTAGGTTTGACAGAAGAAGAGGCGCGCAAAGCGGGTCACGATGTGGTGATTTTCGAAAGCCGCTTCCGGCCGATGAAGCTGACCCTGACCGAGTGCCAGGAGAAAACGCTGATGAAGCTGGTGGTCGACGGCAAGACCGACAAAGTGCTGGGTTGCCACATGGTCGGTCCAGATGCCGGCGAGATCGTGCAAGGCCTGGCGATTGCGTTGAAGGCTGGCGCGACCAAGCGCGACTTCGACGACACGATCGGGGTGCACCCGACGGCCGCCGAAGAGTTTGTCACCCTGCGTACGCCGGTAGGCGCTTAAGCGTCTTTCGGTCTGGCTGAGTCTGGCGCTGCCGCAACGGTAGCTGCCAGACGCAGGCTGTCTTCCAGGCTTGCCTGAGCCTTGGTCAAATCCTTTTCCAGTGACTGATTGAGTAGCGTCTGCTCCTCGACGCTCTGTTTGAGTGTCTGGCTTTCCAGTGTTGCTACGCGCAGACGCTCCTGGAGGAGAGTGCGCTCGCTGTCGACGCGGGTCGCTTGCTCCAGCAGTTGGTCCTGACGCTGATTGCTTTGCTTGAGTTGATCCTGCATCAGGCTCAGTTCGCGCTGGGTACCACGGTTTTCGGTGAGCAGGCGTTCGTTGTCGCGGTGCAACTGAGTGATCTCATCCTGTCGTACCAGTGCACTCTGTTGCGCCTGACGCAGTTCCGCCTGCAATTGCTGCACTTGCCCTTCGTGGCGACTCTGTTCCTGTTCGCGCTGTTCTTTCGTGGCGTTGCGGTAATGCTCCAGCGCATCACGGGCGTGCAGGTGTTTTTCTTCCAGCGAGCGGATCTGCTCGTCCTTGTCCTGCAAGCGCAATTCGAAATCGGCCAGCGCCTGATTCAGCCCGGCGTTGCGGGTTTGCTCAGTCTGCAGCATCGAGCGGGTGTTGCTTAGCACCTCGGATTCACGCTCCAGCGCAGCGCCTTGAATGTCGTGCTGGTGCTCCAGTAGTTCCAGTGCCTGACGCACCTGCTTGAGCTCTGATTCGAGCGCGTCGCGCTGTTCCTCAAACTGCTCGCGAGCCTGCTCGATGGGCTCTTGGGCCTGCTCCTTCAAGCGCTGGGCGAGGCGCGAAACCAGCGCTGTCAGCTCGTCATCGATGGGTTCGGCTGAAGCTTCGATCGGCTGAGCGCCGTCATCCAGCTCTTTCAGATAGCGATGGATCGTGGTTTTCGAGCCGGTATTGCCCATTTCAATGCGTACTGCATCGATGCTCGGGTGTTCGCCGCGGGCCAGGATCGCTGTGCGCGCGATCTGAACCAATGCTTTGGTAATGCCGCCACGGGCCATGTGAACTCCTACGGTTACGTACTGTGGTACATGCCACTAAAGTACGCAGTGTACCATGCCAGTTATAAAGGTAAATATTTGATAATAAAGGGGCGGGATATACTGGTATTACCCCGTGTCAGGCGGCAAAATGCATTGTTGCATCCCAGAACCAGTACGCCAGCGAGAAAACAGCCCATGAGCGATCTGGATCGCTATCTGCAAGCCGCCACCCGTGACAACACCCGCCGCAGTTATCGCGCAGCCATCGAGCATTTCGAAATCACTTGGGGTGGGTTCCTGCCGGCCACGGCTGACAGCGTCGCGCGTTATCTGGTCGAGCATGCGGGGGTGTTGTCGATCAACACGTTGAAGCTGCGCCTGTCGGCATTGGCGCAGTGGCATAACAGTCAGGGGTTTGCCGACCCCACCAAGGCGCCGGTGGTGCGCAAGGTGTTCAAAGGCATTCGTGCGTTGCATCCGGCGCAGGAAAAGCAGGCAGAACCCCTGCAACTGCAGGATCTAGAGCGAGTCATCGACTGGCTGGAGCAGGAAGCGCAGGTGGCGAAGGCGCAACAGGATCGTCCGGCACTGCTCAAGGCTTATCGCGACCGTGCGCTGATTCTGTTGGGCTTCTGGCGCGGTTTTCGTAGCGATGAGCTGTGCAGATTACAGATCGAGCATGTAAAGGCGCACGCCGGCAGCGGCATTACGTTGTATCTGCCGCGCAGCAAGGGTGACAGAGAGAACCTCGGCCAGACCTACCAGACCCCGGCACTTCTCAAGTTGTGCCCGGTGCAGGCTTACATCGACTGGATCACTGAAGCGGCACTGGTGCGCGGCCCGGTGTTTCGTGGCATCGACCGCTGGGGCAATCTGAGCGAGGAGGGCTTGCACGCCAACAGCATCATTCCGTTACTGCGTCAGGCGCTGGAGCGTGCGGGGATTGCTGCCGACCGTTACACCAGTCATTCCCTGCGCCGTGGTTTCGCCACCTGGGCGCATCAGAGTGGATGGGATCTGAAATCGTTGATGAGTTACGTTGGTTGGAAGGATATGAAGTCGGCAATGCGCTATGTTGAAGCCAGCCCCTTTCAAGGAATGGCTCGGATTACGGATAAACCGGCCTAGATAACGTTTTCTTCTATTAATACAGTCAGCTAATAGCGAAAACAAATCAGCAGCATCAGGTTTGCCAATGAGCCATCCGTCGAGTGAGTGGGTAGGATTCACCCCATCAACTTCTTAACCCCTGACGGAGAGTCATCAATGCCTATCATCAACAGCCAGGTAAAACCGTTCAAAGCTACCGCGTTCAAAAACGGCGACTTCGTTCAAGTCTCGGACGCTGACCTGAAAGGCAAGTGGTCGGTCGTGTTCTTCTACCCAGCCGACTTCACCTTCGTTTGCCCAACCGAACTGGAAGACCTGGCTGACAACTACGCTGCCTTCCAGAAACTGGGCGTAGAAATCTATAGCGTTTCCACCGACACCCACTTTGCCCACGCTGCCTGGCACAACACTTCGCCAGCCATCGGCAAAATCCAGTACACCATGATCGGCGACCCGACTCAGGTCATCTCCCGCAACTTCGACGTGCTGATCGAAGAAGCCGGTCTGGCTGACCGTGGCACCTTCGTGATCAACCCGGAAGGTCAGATCAAAATCGTTGAACTGAACGATGGCGGCGTTGGCCGTGACGCTTCCGAGCTGCTGCGCAAGATCAAGGCTGCTCAGTACGTTGCTGCTCACCCAGGCGAAGTTTGCCCAGCCAAGTGGAAAGAAGGCGAGGCCACTCTGGCACCGTCCCTGGACCTGGTCGGCAAGATCTAAGTCTGTGACACGCAACGCAGGGCGGAACTCCGCACCTACTTAAGTAAGCTGCACCGCCCAATAGAAAAGCCCGGGCGAGATTCGCTCGGGCTTTTTTTCGCCTCAAATAAAGGAAATCGCCCGTATGTTGGACGCCAATCTTAAAGCCCAGTTGAAATCGTACCTGGAACGGGTCACCCAGCCGATCGAGATCGTTGCTTCTCTCGACGACGGTGCGAAATCCCGTGAAATGCTAGAACTGCTGAAAGACGTTGCCAGTCTTTCGAGCCAGATTACTCTGATCGACAGCGGTGACGATGCACGCAAACCATCGTTCTCGATCAATCGTCCGGGTGCGGAGATCAGTCTGCGCTTCGCCGGCATCCCGATGGGCCACGAATTCACTTCGCTGGTGCTGGCCCTGCTGCAAGTCGGCGGCCACCCTTCGAAGGCCAGTGTTGAAGTCATTGAGCAGATCCGTTCGCTCAAAGGCCAGTTCAGCTTCGAGACGTACTTCTCGCTGTCCTGCCAGAACTGCCCGGACGTGGTCCAGGCGCTGAACCTGATGGCCGTGCTCAATCCGAACATCCGCCACGTCGCTATCGACGGTGCGTTGTTCCAGGACGAAGTCAACGATCGCAAGATCATGGCTGTGCCGAGCATCTACTTGAATGGTGAGAACTTCGGTCAGGGCCGCATGGGCCTGGAAGAAATTCTCGCCAAACTCGACACTGGCGCCATCGAGCGTCAGGCCGAAAAAATCAGCGCTAAAGAAGCCTTCGACGTGCTGGTCGTCGGTGGTGGCCCGGCCGGTGCTTCGGCGGCTATCTATGCGGCGCGCAAAGGCATTCGCACCGGTGTCGCGGCTGAGCGTTTCGGCGGTCAGGTGCTGGATACCATGGCCATCGAGAACTTCATTTCCGTGCAGGAAACCGAAGGCCCGAAACTGGCCACGGCGCTGGAAGAACACGTCAAGCAATACGACGTCGACATCATGAACCTGCAACGCGCCGACAAGCTGATCCCGGGCAAGAACGGCGAGTTGCACGAAGTTCACTTCGCCAGCGGCGCCACCCTCAAAGCCAAGAGCGTGATTCTGGCGACCGGTGCGCGGTGGCGTGAAATGAATGTGCCGGGCGAGCAGGAATATCGCAACAAAGGCGTGGCGTACTGCCCGCACTGCGATGGCCCGCTGTTCAAAGGCAAACGCGTTGCGGTGATCGGCGGCGGCAACTCCGGCGTTGAAGCAGCCATCGATTTGGCCGGTATCGTGTCTCACGTCACGCTGCTGGAATTCGATGTGCAACTGCGTGCCGACGCTGTGTTGCAGCGCAAACTGCACAGCCTGCCGAACGTGACTGTGATCACCAGTGCGCAAACCACTGAAGTCACTGGCAATGGTGAGAAGGTCAACGGCTTGCGCTACAAGGATCGCAACACCGACGAGCTGCGTAGCGTCGAGCTGGAAGGGATTTTTGTGCAGATCGGCTTGCTGCCTAACACCGACTGGCTCAAAGGCACCATCGAGCTGTCGCCGCGGGGCGAGATCATCGTCGATAACCGTGGAGAGACGTCGATCCCGGGCATCTTCGCTGCCGGTGACGTGACCACTGTGCCGTACAAGCAGATCGTGATTGCGGTGGGCGAGGGCGCCAAGGCTTCGCTGAGTGCTTTCGATCACCTGATCCGGACTTCGGCGCCGGCGTAAGCCCCAAGCCTGAAATGAAAAAACCCATGAGCAATCATGGGTTTTTTTATGCCTGACACAGATCCAATTGTAGGAGTGCTATCAGTTACATCGGCGCCGGCTGGATGATCTCGACCCAGTAGCCATCCGGGTCCTTGATGAACGCCAGGCTCTTCATGCGGCCATCGGTCAGGCGCTTCTGGAAGTCGCAGCCCAGTTCTTCAAAACGCGCACACGCGGCAACGATGTCCGGCACCGAGATGCAGATGTGGCCGAAGCCGCGTGGGTCGGTGTTGCCATTGTGATAGGCAAAGTCAGCATCGTTTTCGGTGCCGTGGTTGTGAGTCAGCTCCAGAATGCCCGGGATCGACTTCATCCACTCGGTGCGGGCAGCAGCGTCGGCCGGGATCTGCGCTTTGTCGACCAGAGCGAGGAAATACAGGCTGAATTCGGCTTCCGGGAAGTCGCGCTTCTCAACCAGCGAGAAACCCAGCACGCGGGTGTAGAAATCCAGCGACTTGGTAATGTCCTTCACACGCAACATGGTGTGGTTGAACACGAAATTGCGGGTTGCGCTGTCTGGCGTGGCGGTAACGCCGGGGAAGGTGTTCAGTTCTTGCAGGCTCATGAGCCCTCCGTAACAAATGGGGCGAGTGAATGGACGTAATGATACGCATGCCTGCCGGCATCGCCAAATGAAAGGGCAGGCTTGCCCTGAACGCGGGCGGGGCTCAGACTTTACGGCTCAATTCGTGAGTGCGCCCGGCAATGATCCGACTGTTCAAATCCCTGTTGGTTTTCTTTGGTTTGCTTGTGCTCGGCGCATTCGCGTCTGCGGCTGAGCCGAGCATCACCTGGCCGGCAGGCTGGGAGGTCGAGGCATTAACCGATTCTGCACCGCAGGTTTCCCGGCAGCGAGCGGTGAAAAACGATGCCGAGGGTAATCAGGTCATGGTCATGGAGTTGACCATGACTCAAGTTGAAAGTGGTCATCAGGTCAATTTGCAAGGCGTGCTGTTGGAGATGCGCAAGTCGATCCAGAAGGACTTCTTCCGGGGTGGCTATCAAAGCGTCTGCAACAAGGTGCACCCGGCGTCGCTCGGTTCGTTGTCGGCGCTGGAGACCACTTGCACCATTACAGAGAACGGACGGCATGTGTTGTCACAAACGTTGGTCGCTGCGGTCGAGGCCGACAGGGCTTATGTACTTTCCTATGCTGGGCAGGCCGAGGCTTATAAGGCGAGCGCAGACGAAATAGTCGCGGTTAAAAACAGCCTGAAACTTTAGTCATCTGTTCGCTGCGTGGCGGGGTTAGATACTCCAAGGAATTAAGCATAAAGTTGAGTAATCGTTGCCGCTGCAACATCCGGGCGCAAAATGTTTAGCCAGGTGTCAACTGCGCGTTACAGGGAGATCCAAACTTGCTCTGCGAAATTCGATGCTTTTGTTAGATATTGTCAAAAAAAAGCCCCGCATAAAGCGGGGCTTGTTTGTTGCCGTGAAATTAACCACGCAACCAGGAGTCAACGGTGGCTGCACCGTATTGCTCCTTCCAGGCCTTCAGGCCGCGATGGTTGCCGCCCTTGGTTTCGATCAGTTCGCCAGTATGTGGGTTGTGATAAACCTTGACCACGCGAGCGCGGCGGGTTTTCGGGGCTGCAGAGATTTGCAGGCCGGATTTTGCCGGATTCGGATCGAGAATGGCGATGATGTCCTTCAAGCCTTTGCCGTAGCTTTTCATCAGCCCCTGGAGCTTTTCTTCGAATTCGATTTCTTTCTTGAGCCCGGCATCGTTCTTCAGCGATTCCAACTGCTTGAGCTGTTCCTGAAGGGCCTTTTCAGCTGCGCGAAATTCAGCGAGTCTGGACAATATCTTTACTCCAATAGTGTGTTTGGCTGATACCAACCGCAAACAAAAGCTATAAGCCAAGAGCCTTGAGGCGACTCGATGATAATGGCTCACCTGCAGGTTCTACGCAGGTAGAAAAATTGTAGTAGTTAATGCGCCAAGAGTAAATCCTGACTTTTTCTTCATGTAACTACGGTGGTCTTTTGTATCAATTTGGTGCGCCTTTGTGATGCGCAAGGCTCAATTGTATTTAGTTAATGGTGACTTAATGCATTGATGAAGTCGGCGCCAGGCATCGGTTTGCCGAACAGATAGCCTTGCAGGAAGTTGACGTGATGGGCAGTCAGATAATCGGCCTGCGCCTGAGTTTCTACACCTTCGGCAACAATACCCAGATCAAGCTTGGCCGACAGTTCGATAATCGTATCGAGAATGTGCCGTGACAGCGCGTCGATACCGATCATGGCGACGAAGCTTTGGTCGATCTTGAGAAAGTCGACATTGAATGTACGCAGGTATCCGAGACTCGAGTGGCCGGTGCCGAAGTCATCAACGGCAATCATCACGCCCAGCGCATGTAATTGTTCGAACAGCTGGAGCGTGATCTCGGTCGGCTCGATCAGCTCGCGCTCGGTCAACTCCAGCACCAGATTCACGCTGTCTGGCGCGAACGCGGCGAGAAACACGCGGCAGTCGTTGACCAGTTGCAGATCCTTGCAATGGCTTGCGGTGATGTTGATACCGATGTGAAACGGTTTGTCGAAGTTCGATGACAGCGGGCCAAGCAGGGTAGCGGTCTGCTGCATCAAGGCGCGGGTCATCGGCACGATCAAACCCGAATGCTCGGCGAACGGAATAAACAGATCCGGACGCACCAGGCCTTCCTTTGGGTGGTTCCAGCGCATCAACACTTCGGCCCCCGACCACTGTTTGCTGTCGCCATGCACCACTGGCTGGAAGTACGGAATGAATTCCCCGGCTTCCAGGGCGCGAAGCATTTCATGGCTCGGCGAAGTGGAGCGCATCTGCACGACATGACCGATTGCACCCGAGACCACACCAAAAAAGATCAGCAAGCTGAACAGGGGAGGATAAACCTCGGCCATGTAGCGCCAGATTTCCCCCTTCGGAAAACCGGCTGAAATACTGAACGCGTAGCGCGAAGAGTCGAGCATGCTTTGCGCTACCGGCAGCGCAGGCAGGTCGCCGTTGTGTACTTTTCCGTCAGCGGAGAGCCAGTTATCGCCCACTTGCAGCATCAGCAATGTTTGCCGGCCGATCAGGCGCAACATGTTGCTCAGGTGATAGCCGTCCAGTGTCGTCAGCGCGCTGCCGTGACCTTCGCTGAGCCGGTAAACCAGCAGCGCAGTATTCGGCGTGACCGGATTACCGTTCATCAACCACAACTTGCCCTGGTTGTAGTCACCGGGGTTAACGGCTTCCTTATAGTCACCAAACAATGAGCTGCAATAGAGATTGTCGTCCCACACCAGATTGGTCGAGCGCACGAAAGGGCGGCGAGTGACCTGTTCGCGCAACGCCAGTTTGACGCTTTCGCACGGTTGTCCGGCCAGCGGCAGCAGCTCGTGGGCGGCCTGAGCGGTGTTGTCGAGCATCAACTCGAATTGATGCAATGCCTCTTCGGCGGTCTGCTGTGAACTGTGCTCCAGCGTACGCTCGGCCTGCATGTAAAGAATCGCGACGCCCAGCAACACCGGGAGCAGGCCACTGAGCAGCGTTACCACGAGGCGGGCGCTGCGTTTGCGGCGGGGGCTGACGGTCAACGGCATGGGCGCATCCTGTCGCGAAAAGGTGGGGCTATCGAATGCGGGCCGGTCATCGGTTCGCCGCTGGAAACATTTCAACCAGAAGGGATGATAGATGGCAGATGACGCTCGCGCCGCTCATCGGTGATTCATGCGGGCGGCCAGTTCGATAAAGGCCAGCGCTGCCGGTGAGGCCTGGCGCCGGTCGAGCACAGCGAGACCGACCTGGCGATTCACGGTGGGTACCAACGGTATTGTTACGTAATTGCGCTGTTGTGTGTCCGGCAGTGAAGCTTCGGCTACCAGGGTGATCGCGTCGCCCCGACTGACCGTGTCGAGCGTGCTGAGCAATTGCGAGCACCGATAACGGATGTTCGGTTGCAGCTTCGCCGCGTTAAACAATCTTAAAACCAACTCTGAGGATCCGGCCTCGGTGAGAACGAATGGGTCAGCACAAAGTTCTTTCAGGCTCAGCGCGGGCCGCGCCGCCAAGGGGTGCGCGGTGGGGAGCAGGGCAACCATCTGGTCCTCGATCAAGGCAAAAGTATCGAATCGTTCTTCGGGCAACACCACGAAACCGATGTCGATCCGCCGTTCTTCCAGCCACTGAATGACTTGCCGATCGGGGCCCTCATTGATGTGCACTTCAATCCCGGGGTGGGCCTCGCGATAGCGTCGCAAAATGCTCGGCAGCAACCTGATTGACGAAGTCGGCCCGAATGAGCCAATACGCAAAGTGCCACGTTTCATGCCACGTGCGTCCGCCGCTTCCTGGCGCAGCGTGTTGGCCAGACCGAGCATCGCTCGGGCGCGCAGCAATAACTGCTCGCCGATATCACTGAGTTCCACCTGCGATTGATGCCGGCGCAGCAATTCAACGCCCAGTTCTTGCTCCAGCGACTTCATCGCGTGGGACACCGCCGATTGCGAAATGCCCAGGCGATGCGCGGCGAGGGTGAATCCACGCAGCTCGGCGACCAGCGAGAAGATCTCGAGTTGAGTGAGGGTCATGAGTTTTTGCTCATTTTACGATGACTGGACATGAGGCCAATGATACGTCATCTGTCAGCCACTCAGTTTGGAGCGTCATGCCTAATGCCGAGCAAGCCCACACACCCCCATCAGACATGCCGGTGTATCTGAGCCTCGCGGCCGTCACCATGGTGTGGGGGGGAACATTTGTCGCTGGCCGGTTTCTGGCCGGTAGTCTCAGTCCGATGTTTGCTGCAAGCCTTCGATTCCTGTTGGCCAGTGCCGCGCTGCTCGGTTTCTTGTGGCTCGCGCGGATCCCCTTGGCGCGGCCGACGCCACGGCAATGGTCGCAACTGACGCTGCTCGGGTTCTTCGGCATCTTCTTCTACAACGTGTGCTTCTTTTATGGCCTTCAGTACATCAACGCGTCGCGGGCCTCGTTGATTGTTGCGTTGAATCCTGCGGTGATTGGCCTCGCTTCATGGCTGCTGTTCAAAGAGCACCTTGGACGTATGAAGGTCGCGGGTATCACGATCTGCATTGCCGGCGCCGGTCTGGTCATTGTCAGCCGTCATCCGCAACTGATGACAGCGGCACCGGATGCGTGGATGGGGGACCTGTTGATTTTCGGTTGCGTATTGGGCTGGGGTGTTTATTCGCTGTTTTCCCGCCGCCTCAACCAGACACTTGGGCCGGTGCAGACCGTGACGTACTCGATCCTGATCGGCACGCTGATGCTGTGGACATTGGCAGCGGTTCGCGGTGAATTGAGCTGGACGGCGCTGGTCCAGCTGGGCGCGGCGCAATGGCTCAGTCTGGGCTATCTCGGTGTGCTCGGCTCGGCGCTGGCCTACATCGGCTATTACGATGGCATCCGCAAAATCGGCGCCACCCGATCCGGCGTTTTTATCGCCTTGAACCCATTGACCGCCGTGATCCTCGGCGCACTATTGCTCGGTGAGCAACTGACACTGGCCATGTGTCTGGGTGGCGCACTGATCCTCGCAGGCATTTACCTGTGTAACAAACCCCTTGCACCGGCGTTGAAAAAGCGGATTTTATAGAGAGGGCAGACAACCCTGTTTACGCTGTGTAGAATCGGGTTACGCATACAATAATAATCGTCTTCTGGCAGCAGAAGCCTCGCCCGCAAGAGCCTTGGGTCGACAATGAAGATATTCGGGTTTCAACTGATCTACGGTGACTTCCTCGCCCGCAGTGTGCGTGGCATCTCCTGTGCGCCACCCACGTCTCGGCATGACTGACAAATAACCCTGGTTAATTGATAAGAAATGATGAGGCGTCACCATGGCAGATTTATACGAAAACCCAATGGGCCTGATGGGCTTTGAGTTCATCGAGCTGGCATCGCCGGTCCCTGGCACCCTGGAGCCGATCTTCGAGATCATGGGCTTCACTAAAGTCGCGACCCACCGTTCCAAGAACGTGCACCTGTATCGTCAGGGCGCGATCAACCTGATTCTCAATAACGAACCGAACAGTGTGGCGTCGTACTTCGCGGCCGAGCACGGTCCGTCGGTATGCGGCATGGCGTTCCGCGTCAAGGATTCGCAAAAGGCCTACAAGCGCGCGCTGGAAATCGGCGCCCAGCCGATCCACATCGAAACCGGGCCGATGGAGCTTAACCTGCCGGCGATCAAAGGCATTGGTGGCGCGCCGCTGTACCTGATCGACCGTTTTGGCGAAGGCAGCTCGATCTATGACATCGACTTCGTGTTTATCGAAGGTGTTGATCGCAATCCGGTCGGTGCCGGCCTGAAAATCATCGACCACCTGACGCACAACGTGTACCGCGGTCGCATGGCTTACTGGGCGAACTTCTACGAGAAGCTGTTCAACTTCCGCGAAATCCGTTACTTCGACATCAAGGGTGAATACACCGGTCTGACCTCGAAAGCGATGACCGCTCCGGACGGCATGATCCGCATCCCGCTGAACGAAGAGTCGTCTAAAGGCGCCGGGCAGATCGAAGAGTTCCTGATGCAGTTCAATGGCGAGGGCATCCAGCACGTCGCGTTCCTCTCCGACGACCTGATCAAGACCTGGGATCACCTGAAAAAAATCGGCATGCGCTTCATGACCGCACCGCCGGAAACCTACTACGAAATGCTTGAAGGCCGCCTGCCGAATCACGGCGAGCCGGTTGACCAACTGCAATCGCGCGGCATTCTGCTCGACGGTTCGTCGGAGCAGGGCGACAAGCGCCTGCTGCTGCAGATCTTCTCGCAAACCCTGATGGGCCCAGTGTTCTTCGAATTCATCCAGCGTAAAGGCGACGATGGTTTCGGTGAAGGCAACTTCAAGGCACTGTTCGAGTCGATCGAGCGTGACCAGGTGCGTCGTGGTGTACTTGCCACCGAGTAATCCGCAATTGAAATAAAAAAATCCCGACCTGCTGCGATGCAGGGTCGGGATTTTTTTTGTTTCACTCAAACCCTGTGGGAGCGAGCTTGGTCCCACATTTGTTTGCGTTGGGCTTAAGGACGGCGCTGCCGCATCAGGTGTTTAAAGCCTTCAAACACCAGCACCACAACCGCCAGCCAGATCGGTATATACGTCAGCCATTCACCCGACTTGATACTCTCGCCGAGCAACAACGCCACACCGAGCAACAGCACCGGTTCAACGTAACTCAACAAACCAAACAGACTGAACGGCAGCAATCGGCTGGCAATGATGTACACCACCAGCGCCGATGCGCTGATCAGGCCGAGCAACGGAATCAGCCACAGCAAGCCCGGATACTGATCGAACACGCCAAAGCCTTGCTCGCCACCCTGCACAAACCAGTAAGCGACCGGCAGCATCAAGGTCATGTCGACCCACAAGCCACCAAGGTTGTCGGTTTTCAGGTATTTGCGCAGAACGAAATACAGCGGGTAGCCGACCACGACCACCACCGTTGCCCAGGAAAACCCGCCAACCTGATACAACTCGTTCAACACACCTAAACTTGCGAAGAACACGGCAATCTTTTGCAGGTACGACAGGCTGTCACCGTAGGCAATCCGTCCGGTCAGCACCATGGCCAGCGGCAGCAGGAAGTAGCCCAGCGAAACATCGAGGCTGTAGCCGTTGAGCGGAGCCCACATGAATAGCCACAGTTGCACGCCGAGCAGGGCCGCAGAGACGAGCAAGGCGCCGATCAGTTTCGGCTTCGCCGCCATCAGGCGGACCAGCTCCAGCACTCGCCGCCATTCCCCGGATACCAGCATGAACACGGTCATGCACGGCACGGTCAGCAGCATCCGCCAGCCAAAGATCTCCACGCCGCTCAACGGGGTGAGCAACGAGGTGTAGTAATACATGACGGCAAACAGCACCGAGGCCGAAACCGATAAAGCGATACCTTTAGACAAACTGTCCTCGCGGGTGGGTGATCAAACGGGGCGCGCAGGATACGTGGTTTTTGTGCTGAATATTGGCCGAGTGATCAATATTCCCCACATCCTGAAGATAAGCGCAAAACCTGTGGGAGCGAGCCTGCTCGCGAAAGCGGTGTGTCAGACAACGCAGATGTTGAATGTGCCGGCCTCTTCGCGAGCAGGCACGCTCCCACAATGGATTTGTATTGCTCCCGCAATCTGCTTACTTCAAGCCTGACGCGGTTTACGGCCGACACAAAATGGCTCACATCATTGAACCCCGGCGTCGACGCATGTCCCGGTGTTACCAGCGAATCGATAAACGCCTCATCCTCGGCCGTGATCTTCACCGCCTGCGCCTTGGTGTACGCATCCCATTGGGCTTCAGTGCGCGGCCCGACAATCGCCGAGGTCACCGCGCTGTTGTTCAACACCCAGGCAATCGCAAACTCGATAATGCCAACACCACGCCCTTCGGTGTATTGCTGAATCTGCTGGGCAATACGCAGCGACTCAACACGCCATTCGGTCTCCAGAATGCGTTTGTCCTGACGTCCGGCGCGGCTGTTGGCGTCCGGCGTCACGTCTGGCGCGTATTTGCCGCTGAGCACGCCACGGGCCAATGGGCTGTAAGGCACAACGCCCAGACCATAAGTCTGTGCAGCGCTGAGCTGTTCGGTCTCGGCCTGGCGGTTGACGATGTTGTACAGCGGCTGGCTGATCACCGGCCGATCAACGCCGAGTTTATCGGCGATGCGAATCACCTCGGCAATCCGCCAGCCGCGATAATTCGACAAGCCCCAATAACGAATCTTGCCCTGACGGATCAGGTCGCCAATCGCCGAAACCGAGACTTCCAGCGGCGTGTTGTGGTCTTCGCGGTGCAGGTAATAAATGTCGAGGTAATCAGTGCCGAGCCGGGTCAGGCTGGCATCGAGTCCGTTGAAGATGTGTTTACGGCTTAAACCGCTACGGTTCGGCACACCGTCCACCGGGCCGAAACCGACCTTGGTCGCCAGCACCCATTCATGGCGGTTGCCGGCAATCGCTTCGCCGACGATCTCTTCGGAGCGGCCATTGGTGTAGACGTCAGCGGTGTCGATGAAGTTGATGCCCTGATCCCAGGCCTTGTCGATGATGCGCAGCGATTCCTCGGTGCTGGTCTGCTCGCCAAACATCATCGTGCCAAGGGTGAGGGTGGAGACCTGCAACCCCGAATGGCCCAGTGTTCGATAGCTCATGCCGAAATCCTTTTTGTCGGTGGGAGAACGCTAATCAAATACCAGATGCTTGCAATGCGGCAAAGTGAATTATCGGTTCAACCCACGGCAGCGTTCCTGCAAAAACAGCTGCAAGACTTTAACCCGTTCTGACACCTGCATTCGATGCGGGCAAAGCAGATTGAACGGCGCGCTCTCGCCTTGCCAGTCATCGAGCAGTGTCACCAGCCGTCCGGCGCGCACGTCTTCGGCGACATCCAGCCAGGCCTTGTAGGCGATGCCATGCCCGGCCAGCGCCCAGCGGCGGGCGACTTCGCCGTCGTCGCTGAGGTAGTCGCCGCGCACTTCGACTTCCAGCGTTTCGTCGTCGCGACTGAAGCGCCAAGTGTTGTAAGGCCGGCCGTTACGCAGATAGAGCAGGGCGCTGTGCTGGCTCAATTGGCGGGGATCTTGCGGCGTACCGTGGTGCGCAAGATAGTCGGGACTGGCGCAGGCAACGCGACGATGCGCAGGCAGAATCGGCAATGCCACCAGCGTCGAATCGCTCGGCACCCCGAAGCGCAGCGCGATGTCCACGGTTTCGCGAAACAGATCGGCATGCCGGTCGTTGAGCAGCAGCTGCAACTGAATACGCGGATGCTCGCGCTTGAAATCGTCCAGCCACGGCAGCAGCACATTGCGTCCGAAGTCCGAGGGCGCCGCCAGTTGTAAAGCACCGTTGAGGCCTTCGGTCTGTTGCTGCAAGGCCTGTTCACCCTCGGCCAGGGTGCCGAGCGCCAGACGCACGCTTGCAAGATAACGCCGGCCTTCTTCGGTCAGGCGCATGCTGCGGGTGGAGCGGGCGAGCAAGCGGATACCGAGGCGGGTTTCCAGGCGTTTCAAGGCGATGCTGCAAGCCGCAGGGGTCAGATCCAGATCCCGGGCGGCGGCGGAAATGCTCCCGGAATCGGCCACGCGGACGAAGATTTCCAGATCGAGAATCGAGCTCATTAGTAAAAATCCTTTAAAGATCTTTGCGTTTTAGCCGGATTTTTCCGTGATTGGCAAGCGTGGATACTGCAATCAATGAATAAGCGCAGGAGAGGAACATGACCTGGTCATTCGATCATCTGGCCTTCAACACCGCTGACGGCCAGACCTTGCAGGATAATTTCACGGCATTGCTCGGCCTTGCACCGGGGCGTCGTCCGCCATTCCCGTTTCCGGGTCGCTGGCTGTATCAGGATGCGCACGCCGTGGTGCATGTGATCGAGCAGTCGACGTTCGCCGACACCGCACTGAGCCACATCGCGTTTCGCACCGATGAGCCGGCAGAAAGGGTGTTGCAGCGGGTGCGAGAAAGTGGCTTGCCGTACCAGTTGGCGCAAGTGCCTGAGGATGGGATCTGGCAGATTTTTGTACAGATGCCGGGCGGGTTGGTGATTGAGCTGGATGCTCGCGCTTGACAGCAAAAAGATCCACGCCCGCGCCAGCCCCCGATCCCTTGGAGCTGCCGCAGGCTGCGATCTTTTGATCTTTTAAATCAAGCCCGCAACGTCCGCGTCATGCGCAACGCCAGCAAGCTGCCGGCAACAATCACACCCGCCAGCAGATACAACGCGGCATCGGTCGAGCCGGTGCTGTCCTTGACCCAACCCACCAGATAAGGGCTAAGGAACCCGGCCATTTGCCCCATCGAGTTGATCAGCGCCAAACCACCGGCAGCGGCGCCGGCGCTCAACATGGCCGTTGGCACCGGCCAGAACATCGGCAGCCCGGTCAGCGCGCCCATGGTGGCAATGGTCAAACCGAGAATCGCAATTGCCGGATTGGCTGCGAAATTCACCGCGATCACCAGTCCGATCGCGCCCATCAGCATTGGCACCACCAGATGCCAGCGGCGCTCTTTGCGCAGATCCGCCGAACGCCCGACCACCAGCATGAATACCGCTGCCAGCAGATACGGAATCGCACTCAACCAGCCGATCACCAGGTTGTCACTGAAACCGAGGTTCTTGATGATCGACGGCAGCCAGAAATTGATCGCGTACACGCCGCTCTGGATACAGAAGTAGATCAAGCCAAACGCCCAGATCGCCGGGTTCTTGAACACCGCGAGCAATGAGTCGGAGGTGGTCTTTGGCTTGTTCGCCAGGTCCTCGGCCTGATCCGCTTCGAGCACGGCACGCTCATGCGCAGTCAGCCATTTGGCATTGGCGAAGCTGTCGCTCAACAGGAAGTAGGCGAGCACCCCGAGGATCACGGTCGGAATGCCTTGCAGCAGAAACATCCACTGCCAACCGGCCAAACCGCCCTGGCCTGCGGCGAAGTGATTGAGAATCCAGCCCGAGAACGGGCTGCCGAGCAAGCCGGAGACCGGGATCGCCGACATGAACAGCGCCATGATCCGGCCACGGCGGAAGGTCGGGAACCACTGCGAAAGGTACAGCACGACGCCGGGGAAGAACCCGGCTTCCGCCGCACCGGTAAACAGACGCAGGGTATAAAACTCGGTCGGCGTGGTGACGAACAGCAGGCAGGTCGACAGCGTGCCCCAGGTGATCATCATCACGGCAATCCAGCGCCGTGGACCAAATTTGGTCAGTGCCAGGTTGCTCGGCACGCCGCACAGCACGTAGCCGATGAAGAAGATACCGGCGCCAAGGCCATAAACGGTTTCGCTGAATTTCAGTGCGTCGAGCATCTGCAGTTTGGCGAATCCAACGTTGACCCGGTCGAGGTAGTTGAACAGGTAGCAGATGAAGATGAAGGGGATTAAACGCAGGGTGATGCGTTTATAAACGGCGTTTTTATCGTCGTCGATGGTCTGGGTAGCTGCGGCGCTCTGCGACATAGCGGCTCTCTCTTTATTATGATTTTTTGCGATGCAAAGGGTAACGTTGATCGCCCTGAGAGTCTCGACCACCCTTGGCCGGATTGTCTTTGTGCCTGAGCACAGGGTTTGTCGCCAAGCCCTGTGCGCGTGAACAACCGCCCGTGCCTGTTTATAAGGATTTGCTCCGTTATGTTCGAACTCGACCACGACCTCGCTCAGGACATCGTCGACCGGGCCATGGCCATTTTGCCGTACAACGTCAACGTCATGGACAGCCAGGGCCTGATCCTCGGCAGCGGTGAAGCGGAGCGGATCAATACCCGGCATGAAGGCGCGCAACTGGTGCTGGCCAACGGTCGGGTGGTGGAGATTGACGCGCCGACTGCCATGCATCTGAAGGGTGTGCAGCCAGGAATCAACCTGCCGCTGATGCTCGACCAACGCTTGATCGGCGTGCTTGGCATCACCGGCGAGCCCGAGCAACTGCGCACTTACGCCGAGCTGGTGCGCATGACGGCAGAGATGTTGGTCGGCCAGCGCAATCAGCAGGCCGAGCAGCAATGGCGGCGGCAACGCTGCGATGACTTGCTGGCATTGCTGCTGAGTGAGGCCGGGGATTCGCCACGGTTGCTCGATGAGGCACAGCAACTGGGGCTCAAACCACAATTGACGCGGGTGCCGTATCTGTTTGAACTGGGTCTGGAACACGGGCCGGGGCAAACCGTCGATGCGCTGAGTGCCTGGCTGATGTCGCGCTATCCAGACAGCTGGTGCGTGAGTTCGGCGAAGTCGTCACTGTTGTGGTGCCGCCCGGCGAGCCAGCACATTGAACATGATCGTTTGCTGGAGAAACTCGACGGTCTGGGCTGGAACATTCTGCGCATCGCCGTGGGCGGGCAAGCGGAGGGGTTGAGCGGTTTGCGCCGGTGTTATCGACGGGTCGCGGATCTGCTCGCCTATGGCCGCGAAGTCTTGCCGCATTCCAGGTTGCTCAACCTCAATCGCTACCGATTACCCGTCATGCTCTGGCGCCATCGCAACGATGACGCGCTCGATGAACTCCTCAAGCCACTGCGCAAAGTAATCGCCAAGGACGGCAACGGTCAGTTGCTCGCGACGCTGCGCAGCTGGTGTGAACACGATGGACAGAGCCAGGCGTGTGCCGACGCGCTGGGGATTCATCGCAACAGCCTGCGCTATCGGATGGAACGGATTGCCGAGATCAGTGGGGTCGATCCGTTAAGGCTGGAAGGGATGTTGGCGCTGTACCTTGGCGTGCAACTGCTGCCGCAGACTGATCCGAGTTAATCGGCTGATGCCACTGACGCCTTCGCGAGCAAGCCCGCTCCCACAGGTGGAGTGCATTCCCATTGTGGGAGTGGGCTTGCTCGCGAAGAGGCCGGTGTATCCAACACACATTTCCGGGGGTTTTGTAGAAATGAACAATAACCCCCCGCGCCAATTGTGCAGCGGACAGGCGTCAAGGCGCATGCCGACTGGCAGCATGAGGGGCATTGGAACTGGAGAATTCGCATGAAGATCGTCATTGCCCCCGATTCGTTCAAGGACAGCCTGAGTGCCCAAGGCGTCGCCGAGGCCATTGCCCTGGGCCTTTCGCAAGTGTGGCCGCACGCCACGCTGATCAAATGCCCGATGGCTGACGGCGGCGAAGGCACGGTCGAATCGATTCTCGCCGCGTGCGAAGGCGAGTTGCGCCGTAACCGTGTGCGTGGCCCGTTGGGCACGCCGGTTGACGCCGCATGGGGCTGGTTGCCGCACAACCACACCGCAATCATCGAAATGGCCGAGGCCAGTGGTTTGCAGCTGGTGCCGCCGGGGCAGCGCGATGCCTGCATCAGCAGCACGTTCGGCACGGGCGAACTGATTCGTGCGGCGCTGGACGCCGGCGCACAACGGGTAATTCTGGCGATTGGCGGCAGCGCGACCAATGATGGTGGTGCCGGAGCCATGCAGGCACTGGGTGTGAAATTGCTGGATGGGCAAAACCAGTCGTTGGTGCCCGGTGGTCTGGCATTGGCACAACTGGCGCACCTGGACTTGAGCGACCTGGACCCGCGTCTGGCGCACGTGCGTTTCGATATCGCCGCCGACGTGAACAATCCGCTGTGCGGCCCGCACGGTGCTTCGGCAATTTTCGGCCCGCAGAAAGGGGCATCGCCGGCGCAAGTGCAACAACTCGATCAGGCTCTGGGGCATTTCGCCCAGTTGAGTGCGCAAGCGTTGGGCAAAGACGTTCGCGACGAACCCGGCAGCGGTGCTGCAGGTGGTTTGGGGTTTGCCGCCAAGGCATTTCTCGGTGCGCAATTTCAAGCTGGGGTCGAGGTAGTCGCCGAGTTAGTCGGGCTGGCCGAAGCGGTCAAAGGCGCGGATCTGGTGATCACCGGGGAAGGGCGCTTCGACGCGCAGACGTTGCGTGGCAAAACTCCGTTCGGCGTGGCGCGGATTGCCAGACAACACGACGTGCCGGTGATCGTCATTGCCGGGACGCTGGGAGAGGGCTATCAGGAACTCTACAACCACGGTATCGATGCGGCGTTTGCCGTCACCAGTGGCCCCATGACGCTGGAGCAGGCCTGCGCTGAAGCACCACGATTGCTGCGTGAACGCGCTACCGATATCGCCCGCGTGTGGCAACTCGCCGCAAAACCCTGAGACGTCCGCACTGTAGGAGCTGTCGACATCGGCGGTCAGCTGTTTCATTGCTGTAACGCCCTGAAAAATATTTCATCTTTACCCTCATCCTTTCTAAAGCCGGGCCGATACAGCCAATAGGCGCGCACAAAAATCCTCAAAAACAGTGACGCCGCACTGTAGCCCGCCCTCCGGGCCAGTGATCAGGGCATGGACGCTCGTAGCTTCTATCTTTCGAGAGCCCAACCATGTCCTTACGTAACCTGAATATCGCGCCCCGTGCCTTCCTTGGTTTTGCGTTTATTGCCTTGTTGGTGATCGTGCTCGGTGTGTTTGCCGTCAACCGCATGTCGATCATCCGCCAGGCTTCCATCGACATGGAGTCGAACCAGATTCCCGGCGTGGCTCAACTCAGCGCGGTGACGGAAAACGTTCTGCGTCTGCGAATCTTGTCCTACCGCACACTGGTCAATCGCGAACCCTCCGACTTGCAGGATACTGCGGGGCTCATTGGCGCGGTGCTCGACAAGTTGCGCGCAGCTCAAGCCAGCTATGCTGCGCTGCCGACCGGTGGTGAGGAACGAGCGCTCTACCAGACCTTCGTATCGACGCTGGATAACTACTTGCAAGCGCAAAAACAGATGATGGACCTGTCGCGTCACGACAAACTCGAAGACATGCGCACTCTGATGAACACGCGGATCAAGGACGGTACCGACCAGATGGGCGAGCAGTTGAATAGACTGATCGCCATCAACGCTGCCGATGCGAAAACTGCATCGCTTCAGGCGGGCGATAATTACGACAGCGCCATCACCGGCATCGTCATCGTCGCGGTGGTTGCCGCGCTCGCCACCGTGTTGCTGGCGCTGTTGTTGACGCGCAGCATCGTCACCCCGCTGAACCGTGCCGTTGAGGCGGCGCAAACCATCGCCGATGGCAACCTGACCAAGCTTATCGAAGTCGACGGCAAGGACGAACCGGCGCGCCTGCTCACCGCCCTTGCCGCGATGCAGACCAACCTGCGCAAAACCATCGAACAGATCGCCGGTTCCGCCACGCAACTGGGCGCCGCCGCCGAGGAGCTCAGCGCCGTCACCGAAGAAGCCTCCCGTGGCCTGCAACAGCAGAACAATGAAATCGAACAGGCGGCCACCGCCGTCAACGAGATGACCGCCGCAGTGGAGGAGGTGGCGCGTAACGCCGTGTCGACTTCCGAAGCCTCGAACCAGTCGACCCACGCCGCCCGTGAAGGTCGCGATCAAGTGGTGAAAACCGTCGACGCGATCCAGACCATGACCCACGACGTGCAGAACACCGCGCAAATGATCGAAGGCCTCGCCGCGCAAGGTCGCGACATCGGCAAAGTGCTCGACGTGATCCGGGCGATTGCCGAACAGACCAACCTGCTGGCACTCAACGCCGCCATTGAAGCCGCTCGCGCAGGTGAAGCCGGACGTGGTTTCGCCGTGGTCGCGGACGAAGTACGCGCACTGGCCCATCGCACTGCGCAGTCGACGCAAGAGATCGAGAAAATGGTTGCCGGCATTCAGAACGGCACCGGCGAAGCGGTTTCCTCGATGCAGCAAAGCAACCAGCGCACTCAGTCCACCCTGGAAATGGCCCGCGCTGCGGGCGTTGCACTGGAGCAGATCACCCAGTCGATCCACCAGATCAACGAACGCAACCTGGTGATCGCCAGTGCTTCGGAAGAGCAGGCGCAGGTCTCGCGTGAAGTCGACCGCAACCTGGTCAACATCCGTGACCTGGCCACGCAATCGGCTGACGGCGCCAACCAGACCAGCGCCGCGACCCACGAACTGTCGCGTCTGGCGGTGAATTTGAATACCATGGTGGCGCGTTTTGTGATTTGAGCACTGCGCGCTATTGGAGGGCCGGCGTTATCCGGCCCTCCAATGGCATTGCGACGCTCATGGGTTATGGCGTTTCGGTATCCAGATCGATGCGTATGAATTTCCCTACCGACATATCGGAGGCTCCGCCCGCACGGCTGAAGATTCTGTAGTGCATTAAATAAACGCCATTTTCCACGCCACGGAACAGCGCTCCAGGCACAGCGAGCATGCTGATATGGGCGTTGATATCAATCAGCGTCCCAGCTGTAAATCCAGCTCCAGCCACGGGGTAAGGATTTGGCGGTCCGAAGTATACGACCACGTAATCCCCTGCCTGGCTTTGCGGGTAACGGGGAATTCCCAACTGTACAACGTCACAGTGCCTTTTCAGGTAATCAGTGGTCACGCCGTTTTCCAGCAGTTTGTCATCGATAACCGGAATGGGCAGCTTCAATCCTTTTGCCGGAATTCGCCTATCGACCGTAAACGTCACAGCCTCGGATTCATGAACCTTGCCGTTGTAGGTTTGTACCCTGAATAAAACATGGTACTGGTCATCAGCGAAACCCGGATTGCTCACTTCCAGCGTGAGCGGGAATGTGATCGGCCCTTCGAGCGTTTGTTTACTGACCTGTTCGAACTCGCCGTCTGCTTTGGCCAGCATGAGGGAAATACTGTCGTACTGACCAACTGTCGCTGAGTCGAGCCAGGGATCAGTCACTCGAACGCGCACATGACGCTCAGCCATCATGTACGACAGCAGATTTTTCTCTGGGTAAACCGGATCTTCTTTCACTCCGTAATTGGGCATCGCATCAACGATTTTCAGCGGCGAGAGTTTTTCCATTTGTCAAGCCTCCTTTGGGTTCAGAGTCAACATTAGGCCGAAGCATTTTTTTTCCCGCTACTGTCAAACTTGACAGTTCGCTTTTCGCGCTGGCGTGTTATGTGATTTGAGATAGGGTGAAGGCTGGAGACCGCGCAACCAGGAGGCGTACATGCGCTATTCAGCCTTGACCCAACGAATCGCCGGCGAGGGAGCTGCGGCCTGGCAGATTCATGACCGAGCGCTGGAACTGCGCGCCGAGGGTGTCGATATTTTGCTGCTGAGCGTCGGCGATCCGGATTTCGATACACCGTTGCCGATCGTCCACGGTGCCATCGACAGCCTGCTGGCCGGCGATACGCATTATTCCGAGGTGCGCGGCCGGTTGGCGCTGCGCAAGTTGATCGCCCAGCGTCATCACCGACGCAGCGGGCAAACGGTCGATGCCGATCAGGTGATCGTCATGCCCGGTGCGCAATGCGCGGTGTATTCGGTGGCGCAATGCTTGCTCGATCCGGGCGACGAGGTGATCGTCGCTGAGCCGATGTACGTGACCTATGAAGGCGTGTTCGGTGCTTGCGGCGCGACCGTAGTGCCGGTGCCGGTGCGTCCGGAAAACGGTTTTCGCGTCGATCCTGCGGATGTTGCCGGGCGAATCACGCCGAAAACCCGTGCCATGCTGCTCAACAGTCCGAACAATCCCAGCGGTGCGAGCCTGTCACTGCTCATCTGGCAGGAACTGGCGGCGCTGTGCATTCGCCACGACTTGTGGCTGATCAGCGACGAGGTTTACAGCGAACTTCTTTATGAAGGGCAACACATCAGCCCGGCGAGCCTGCCGGGCATGGCCGACCGCACGGCGACGATCAACAGCCTGTCGAAATCCCACGCGATGACCGGGTGGCGTGTCGGCTGGATGATCGGGCCGAAATCGTTGGCCGAACATCTGGTCAATCTGTCATTGAGCATGCTGTTCGGTTTGCCGGATTTCGTGCAGAAAGCCGCGCAAGTGGCGCTGGAAACCGATCTGCCGGAAGTGACGCAGATGCGCGAGGAATATCGTCTGCGTCGGGATCTGGTGTGCGAACGCTTGCGCGGCTGCCCGGGGTTGCAGCCGATTTGCCCGGATGGCGGGATGTTCGTGATGGTCGATGTGCGCCAGACCGGGCTCGGCGCGCAGGCGTTTGCCGAGCGTTTGCTTGAGGGGTATGGCGTGTCAGTGCTGGCCGGTGAAGCCTTCGGGCCGAGTGCGGCAGGGCATATCCGCATCGGGCTGGTGGTGGATCGGGTGAAACTGGCAGATGCCTGTGCGCGGATTGCGCTGTGTGCGGTGCAGCTGTTACAGGCGCGCAGTGCCTGACATTTAGGGTTGCCAGTACCGGCCTCTTCGCGAGCAGGCTCGCTCCCACATTGGTTTTGTGAACACTGAAGATCCAGTGTGGGAGCGAGCCTGCTCGCGAAGGCGGCATTACGGTCACTGATTAATTCAGCCCTGCCAAGTCGATGGATTCACCAGATTCACAGGCCTCTCCCCACCCAAAGCCCCCAACAGATTCTCCACCGCACACCGCGCCATCGCTTCGCGCGTCTCATGCGTCGCCGAACCCATGTGCGGCGTCGCCACCACATTGTTGAGCTGCAACAACGGTGAATCATGCTGCAACGGCTCACGTTCGAACACATCCAGCCCCGCCGCGCGAATCCGGTTGTGCCGCAGCGCCTCGATCATCGCCGCTTCATCGACAACCTTGCCACGCGAGATATTGATAAAGATGCTCTCCGGGCGCATCAACGCAAACTGTTCGGCGCCGATCAGTTTTTCGGTCTGCGCGGTCAGCGGCAAAGTCAGGCAGATGAAATCGGCCTGCTGCAACAGCACTTCCAGGCTGCGGTACTGCGCGTTGAAGCGCTCTTCAACAGCCGGCTTACGCGACTGACTGTGGTAAATCACCGGCATGCCAAAGCCGAAGTGCCCACGCTGAGCCAGCGCCTCACCGATGCGCCCCATGCCGATAATCCCCAATGTCTTGCCATGCACATCGGTGCCGAAATGCGCCGGGCCGATGTTGCGATGCCACTGACCGCTGCGCACCATATTGGCCAGTTCCACCACCCGCCGGGCAGCGGCGAGGATCAAGGCAAAACCAGTGTCGGCCGTGGTTTCGGTGAGTACATCCGGTGTGTTGGTCAGCAGGATCTTGCGCCGGGTCAGGTAGTCGATGTCGTAGTTGTCGACGCCCACCGAGACGCTGGCAATCGCCTCCAGTTGCGGCGCCAGATCCAGCAGCGCGGCGTCGAGTTTCAGGCTGGCACCGAGCAAACCGTGGGCGCGGGGCAAGGCGTCGCGCAGTTGCATCAGACCGTCAGCGTCGAGGCGTTCAATCAGCGTCACGTCAAACTGTTGTTGCAGGCGCGCCATCAGCGCGGGCGAGAGTTTCTTGTACAGAACGACCTGTTTTTTCATGGCAAAAATCTCTTCAGGAGTGAGCCGGCACGGGACGCGTGGCCACGGCTTTGGCGACGACGCGATCGCTGGCGCCGGGCTTGAGGAAAATCGTCAGCACCACCGACAGCATCAGCGCGCCGCTCATCAGCAGGTATGAAGCACCGGGCGAACCGGTGGAACTGTTCAGGTAACCGACCAGATATGAGCCACCGAACGAACCAAGTGCGCCCATGCTGTTGATCAGCGCCATCGCACCACCGGCGACATTGGCCGGGAGAATCTCCGGCACGATCGCGAAGAACGGCCCGTAAGGCGCGTACATGCAGGCGCCGGCAATCACCAGCAGCGTGTACGACCACCAGAAATGTTCCGCGCCAAGCGCGTAGGAGCCGTAAAACGCAATCGAGGCGATCAGCAGCGGCGGCCAGACGAAGCGTTTGCGTTTTTGCAGTTTGTCCGAGCCCCATGAGACGGCGAGCATGCCGATCACCGCTGCCAGATACGGCAACGCCGACAGCCAGCCGGCCTCGATCATGTCCATTTGCGCGCCGGCCTTGAGGATCGACGGCAGCCACAGCACAAAGCCGTAGACGCCGATGCTCCAGCAGAAAAACTGCAACGCCAGGATGATCACCTTCGGCGAACGGAACGCCTCGGCGTAGTTCTTCACCGCTTTGATGCCGACCTGTTCGGCGGCCAGGGCGCTTTCCAGATCCTGCTTTTCATGGTCGGTCAGCCATTTGGCCTGGGCCGGACGATCATCGGCCAGACGCCACCAGATAAACGCCCACAGCACCGCCGGCAAACCTTCGATGATGAACATCCAGCGCCAGCTGAAATGCTGCACCAGGTACCCGGAAACCACCGACATCCACAGCATCGTGACCGGATTGCCGAGGATCAGAAAGGTGTTGGCTCGTGAGCGTTCGGCACGGGTGAACCAATGGCACAGGTACACCAGCATTGCCGGCATGACGGCGGCTTCGACCACGCCGAGCATGAACCGGATGACGATCAGCCAATAGGCGTTGGAGACCACGCCAGTCAACGTGGCGAGGCCGCCCCAGAGGATCAGACTGACGAAAATCAGTTTCTTCACGCTGTGCTTTTGCGCGTAGATCGCACCGGGTACCTGGAAGAAAAAGTAGCCGAGGAAGAACAGCGCGCCGAGCAATGAAGACAGGCCCGGGGTGATCATCAGGTCTTCGGCCATGCCGGACGCGGCGGCGAAACCGTAATTGGCGCGATCGAGATACGCCAGGCTGTAGGTGATGAACACGATCGGCATGATGTACCACCAGCGGCGGGCGGCGAGGGTTGCGGTTTTCATGGTGTTGCTCCTGAGCTTGTTGTTTTTGTCGCAGCAGGTTCAAATTTTTCGCTGACTAGGCTGGCCTCTTCGCGAGCAGGCTCGCTCCCACAAGGGAACGCATTTCAAACGTGGGAGCGAGCCTGCTCGCGAAGGCAGACTCAAATTCAACCGATAACTCCAGGCGGGTCGGCAACCCCTCCATATCTCCACGACTCTGCACCGCACGACTGCCAATCCAGTTCGCCCGCTGCACCGCCCCGGCAAAACTCTGGTGTTCCAGCAGGGCACTGATCATCCCCACCGCAAAGCCGTCCCCGGCACCCACCGTGTCGACAACATTGGCCACTGGCACCCCGGCGACAAAGCCCTGATCCAGATGCGTGCGGTAATAAGCCCCCTCTGGGCCAAGTTTGATCGCCACCGCTTCGGCACCTTGGTCCAGATAAAACGCGGCAATGTCCGCCGGATCGTCAAAACCGGTGAGCAAACGACCTTCGCTCAAACCCGGCAGCACCCAATGGGCGAGCGCGGCGAGGCGGTTGATCTCGCTGATCATCTCGCGCTCGCTGGCCCACAGGCTCGGGCGCAGGTTGGGGTCGAACGACACGCTGCGCCCGGCGTTGCGCATGCGTGTCATCAGTTCGAAAGACATCTCCCGGGCCGATGCAGACAGAGCCGGCGGGATGCCGGTGGCGTGCAGATGCCGGGCGCTCAGCACACTGGCGCTGATCGACTGCGGCGACAGATGACTGGCCGCCGAACCGCGCCGGAAATACTCGACTTGCGGGTCGCTGCCATCCTCAGTGCGGGACTTGAACTGAAAACCGGTCGGATGATTGTCATCGACGGCGACATGGCTGCAATCCAGCCCTTCCCTGGCCAGGCTCCGTATCACAAAACGTCCCAGCGAATCGTCGCCAACGCGGCTCAGCCACGCGACATTGAAACCCAGGCGTGACAGGCCGATCGCCACATTGCTGTCCGCTCCGGCAATGCGCTTGTGAAATTGCTCGACCGTCGCCAGATCACCGGTTTGCTCGGCCACCAGCATCGCCATGGTTTCGCCGAACGACAGAATATCGATCTCAGACATGAGCAGGCTCCAGACGGGATTGGCCGAGGCGGGCGAGGGCGGCGACGTGCTCGGTGGTCAATTGCACGAGGTCATCGCCCTGCAACGGATATTCGGCGGCGCGCATGACGCCTTGGGCCATGTGCCGCAGCAGTTGTTCCCACAGATGCAGGTCACCCACCGCAGGCGGTACCGCGACCAGTTTGCCGTCGCCGCGACGGGCCACGGCTTTGCAATGCACGTAACCGACATGCCGACCGAGCAGGCGCGCGGCGTTGGTCGCGCACTGGTCCTGCCACTGCCAGTTGCCGATGTCGAAGGTCATCTTGATGGGCAGGTTGTGTTGTTCAACGGCGGTGAAGAAGCGCTGAAATGGTTCGATGCGGCCACCGTGCAGGGTCTGGTCGTTTTCCACCAGCAACTGCACCGGGCTGTTATTGAGTCGTTGCTGCAAAACCGACAAATCGCAGTTGTCGGTGAAGTAGCCAAGCGAGACTTTCAGCCACTTCGAACCAAACGCCTCGGCGTGTTGCAGTGCGGTAATCAACTCCGGGTTCGGATGAGACTGCCCGGCGAGCCACAGCTCGGTGGGCGACGAATAGATACTCTGCAGCCCCTGCGCGAGAGTGGCGGCGCACAATTGCGCGGGCACTTCGCGGGTCAGCAACTCTTCGCGCCACTCGATGCGATCGGCACCGGCAGCGGCCAGTACATCGATGAAAAAGTCTTGCCCGCGCTGACGCACAAGCTCGGCGCCGTAGCTGGACAGGCTGATGGAAACGGCAGGTTTATTCATTGTTGTACACCTCTGAAACCGGTTTCATTTTTGTTCAAATTTTTTAGATGTTTCCAGGTTGTCTTTCCGGGCCCCATCGCTGGCAAGCCAGCTTCCACAGGTTTTGTGTGTGCCGCGGACAATGTGGGAGCTGGCTTGCCAGCGATGGGGCCAGACAAGTCACCGCAAAATCCCGAGGGTCGAACCCCGCTCAACCAGCACCGGGGCAAAATCCAGCTGGCGCGGCGCCTCGACATCCCCGCGCAACCGCTTGAGCAAGCACTCAAACGCCCGCGCACCGATCTCGGCGGTCGGCTGGGCGAGGGCGGTGATCCCGCTGCCCACCAACGGATACCAGTCCAGGTCATCCAGGGCGATCAGCCCGATATCCTCGAACAGTCGACAGCCAATCTGGCGCAACGCAGTTGTCGCCGCCAGTGCCGCCACACCATTGGCGCAAAACAGCGCTTTCGGGCCATTACCAGGTGTGTTTAAAAAGGTTTGCAGTTGCGCGCTCAGGTCATCGCCAGTTTCCATCACCGCCCCGGTCAGCTCCGAGCGCTGCGCAATCTGCGCCTGAAAACTGCTGACCCGTTCGATCCGCGAACTGGTGCCGTCATAGGGTTCAGTCACCAGCACCAGATCCAGGTACCCACGCTGCCCCAGGTGTGTGAGCGCCATTTCGACAGCCTGCGGGTTGTTCAGCCCGACCATGTCGCTGTCGAGCCCGTCGACCTTGCGATCTACCAGCACCATCGGCATCTCGCGGCGTAACTCGTGCAACTCGTCACGGTGATGGCCGAGGGTGTTCACGATCAGCCCTTCGATGTGGTACGAGCGCAACAGGGCCAAGTGCTGGCGTTCCTGCTCGTCATCACGGTCGGTGTTGCATACCACCAGGCTGTAGCCGTGCGCACGGCAGGCGGTTTCCACCCCGTACATCACGGCAATCGAATATGGGTTGCGGATATCGGCCACCAGCATGCCGATCAGGCGCGTGCGCCCGCGTTTAAGACCACGGGCCATCTGGTTCGGGCGGTAGCCAAGTTCGCTGATGGCCTGCTCGATGCGCAGGGCAATGGCATCGGAGAGCAGGGCGCGGTCATCGCCGATAAAACGCGACACGCTGGCCTTGGACACGCCGGCGCGTTCGGCGACGTCGAGCATGGTGATGCGGCTGCGCTGGGCGGTGGAGAAGTCGTTCATCAAAGTAGCTTTCTTGTTTTTGGATAAGATTTCGGAATGGAGTGAAACCGGTTTCAGATAACACTAAACCCTCCATCTCCGTCAAGGCGCGATGAGCGCCGACAGACGTACCCAACGCGTGAATTTCCGACCAGCGGTCGTTTCCCCTGTCAGATCTGACAGTAGGCGGATCTCATTTTGAAGCGCCTAATAAAGTCATTCTGTTGCAAACCAAATCAAGTCAGGTACGTCGAATGGCCGATCAAAAAACAACAAATGTAGCGGGGCGTAGAGGCACCGACTCCATTGGTGTATTTGATTACGACTCGCCGATAGTTATTGAGGTCGATGCGAATGGAGTCATTCTTCCAGTTGCCCATCAAAATGGCTTGACTGTAATCGTACCGAGATGGCCTTTCCCGGCTCCCGTCGGGTCAGCGAATCTTCTTAATATCTATTTGAATGAGGACGAGGTTTTTCAGCAAAACTATCCAAGCCCACTAACCGAGCCAGATTATCGGCCGATCATTGCGCCCGAGTTCTTTGCAGTTGATGGAACGTACCGTTTGCATTACGAGACCATCACAGACGGGAATATCGCTTACTCAGGCGACAGAGTTCTTAGCGTTAGACGCACACCACCTGTTGTATTGATTAAGCCGGTTTTCCCGAGTGCGAATCTATGGGGTTATTTGAACTGCAAGTCGACTCCCAAGTTATGGGAGGTAGTGATCGTGCGCATTCCAGTACCCAAGCTAGTTGATTGGATCGAGAACGACGAGTTGCGTTTGGAGTGGGCCGGGTATGCAAGTTTGAATGGTTCTGGTCCGGCGTTATTTATCCACGAACTGAAGAAGGTATTGACCCCTCAGGAGGTGGTAGCCGGGTATGATTTTTGGATAGACGATTATGTGCAATATGTAAAGCCGTTGGAAAAAAATGCTTCGGCGTTGGCGATTTATTCGATATACCGCAACGGTGTGCTAATTGCGAAGTCATCTCCAGGGTTGGTAAAGGTCGACAGGTTAGAGCCTGGAGAAGAATATAGCTGTGGCCCTTGAAAGGTTTTGCTGTTGTTTTTGAAATTTGCTGGATTGCGTTGTTTTTTTTTGCTGGCATCGTTAATAAACGGAAGGAACTGTTAACATGACAATTGATATGAAGCTAAACGCTGTACAAAAGGTCGCGGAGGACTCCCGGACAGAAATCAGACAAAAACAATTAAATATCGGCGTTATGGCCGATTCGCCAAAACCTGTCATTGTGGGTGTGGCAGATGGTGAATTAGTACCCGTTGGGATATTGAAAAGCGCCGCGGCACAGGCGGGTACTACAACAGTTGCACGCCAGCCTGATCTTCCCATTAGGGTTACTGTTTTCGCTTGGGAAAACCCGAATGACAGGGATCGGGTAATGCTCATGGGTTGTCCCGTAAGCCCTGGAGACGACCCGAATGTTCCTGAATCATGGCCGTGGGAATTGTTGGTGGATGAAGCCGCGCCCCCCGTCAACAACCGACCAAAGCAATGGGATGTCACAGTACCCCCAGGTAGATTGAGGGACATTCCCACGGCAGGTTCTGCCTCACCCACCGTATGGAAGATCGAGTGCAGGGGGTCCTTTGACGGTAACGTACAGTATTCTGAAATGGCCACTTATTCGTTGGATACTTACGCTCCTTTCCACAACAAGGGCGATGTCCGAGTCATGGCGCCCACTCGACTGGACTTTCCACTGCCAGCGACCGCTAGAATTGATTCGGAGTATCTGGAAACCATTCGAACTACCGGGATGGAATTCACATTGCCGGTCACAGACACCAGATGGGATCTTAAGAATACAGATAAGGTTTACCTTTATTTGAGCTCCACGTTAAGGCCTACACGCCAGCTTACCCCGACATTGATTGTTAATCCTGTGCCGACGGATGGCAAAGTGTCTATCCCGATGTCGGAGATCGCTAAACTGGCAAACGGTACCGTGTGGCTGATCATGGCCTATGAAGATGCGGCGGGTAACCGCAGCGCTGATATGCTCGCCCACAGTCGAGTCGTCGAATTTGTCCCGCTTCCTATTCTCGCTGCTCCGATCATTGACGCTGCCAACACTGCCGGCGATAACACCATTGACCTTGCCGATGTAAGGTTCTACGAACCTTTAGGGGTGCCGATTAGAGTTCAGCGTCCTCCAAATACGCAAGACACCGACAAGGCTAGTGTGTTTTTCGAGAGTTTTGAAACGATACCCCTTGATCCTCCGGTGCAAGAATTTGGAACTAAATCCGAGTTGATCTTCAGGATTAAATGGATTGATTTGAAAACGATTTACGCCTCTCTTGCTGGAGGAGATCCTGATGTTCGTGAAGTTGGCACGCGCGTCTTTTGGACCTGGATGCGTGGTATCACTCCGAGAGACTCCACGGCGGCAACCCCCGATCTGGATTTCTCCTACCCAGGTGAGGAAAACCCGGATGAGCCTGATGAAATCAATAAATCGCTGGCGAGAGTGCAACTCCGTGGGGTCGACAATATTCTAAATACATTGAACCCTGCTGATCTGCTAACAGATCCGAAGGTCATTATTCCATTACCGAAGACCAAGCCATTGGGAGACGACGTTGTTTGTAGTTGGTATTACGACGGGCGTCTTGTCGAAGAATTTTCAGCGGAAGGATTGACGCAATACGAATCTACTATGCCCGCCCAGAGAGTGGTTGATGGCGGCCCGGGGAACAAGCTCACCTATTGGAGATTTTCATATATCGGCGGGCTCAACTCGCAACGGAGTCTGGATGAAACGGTGACGGTGACCACTGTTTCGAAAGAAGTGCCTGAGCCGGTCATTGACAGGTTGTTCGACAACAACAGTATTATCAACTGTCCAACCCTTGGATTCGTTCGAGGCGTCAGGCCACCTCTGCCGTTTCTGACTTTCAGGGTCGCGGCGAATCCTGTTCTGGCGGGTTTGCAAAGCATCACCGCCCATTGGGTCGGGACTACTGATGCAGCCGGAGCACTGCCAATCGCTGGTACCGATCAAGATGTGTCTATTCCTGTAACCGGAACCGAGGCCACGACGGGCATTACGGGTCAGATCGCGGAATATCTGACCAAGATTTTGCCTATCCAGACGCGTCCGGACCCTTTCCCTGTCCCCGCGCCGCCGATTACTTATGCATCACTTAAGTACACGGCGGTATGGACCGATGGCACTCGAGCAACATCGAATGCAACGGTGAAGATTATTTCTCTGGTCAATGGGAACCGTGAGTTCTGTCATGAAGTGAGATGACTAGAGGGAGAGTCAAGAAAATCGGGTCTGATTAAACGGGGGGCATGAGAAATGCCTTCCCGTTTAGTTTTTCAACGTCGCAGATTTTCCTTTCAGCAGTTAAGGATTAGTCCTACAGAAAAGCGAGAATTTGGTCTGTAGTCTTCCGGCCATTCTGGGGGAGGAAACTTTAATGGGAACCCCCCCAAGTTATCCTTGTTGATTTATTTTTGGGTGGTAATTCTTATGCCTTTGCATTGTTTTGACAAAAAGCTGATGGCGGGTCGTGCAGGAAAATTTTGGTTTCTCGCTTTTTCCGTATTGTCCACATCGATGGCTCATGCTCGCGCCATCGTCACCGATGAAACGATCAATAATGGTGCGCCAGTGGAGGACTTTATTATTGGTCGCGGTGCTACGTTGACTTTGAATAATGCTGAGACATTGAATGTTTCTTCGAGTGCATCAAAGCTGGTTGTTAATACGGGTGTTTTGCAAGACATTCGAGCAACTAACGGCTCGACAGTGACACTTGATCGTGCCACTGTCACGGCGCGTGCAAATCAGCCGGCTGTCACCATTACCAACTCAACCGCTGTCATCACAAACAGCACAATTACCAGTGATACCACCGGGTTGCAGGTTGGACGTATCGTTAACGCACCTCGTGAGACAGTGGTGTCCCTGACTGGAACTACGGTTACCGGCGGCACAGAAGCAGCGGTCGTCAGTGCGCAAACTACACTCAACCTGGCCCGCTCTGATCTGGTTTCCAATAGCGCCAATGGTTACGGTTTACGCTTGGCCAGCGGAGATGTCTTCGCACAAGGCGGCAGCATCGTCGGTGGGATGAATGGCATCTTGTTGAGCGGTGATAATTTTATCGATCGTGCCAATACCCTGGTGCTGGATGGCACACGCGTGTCGGGTGGCAGCGGAGCCGCTATTGCGGTCGACAGTGCAGGGCGTTCGATTGCCACTAACGTACACGTTCGCAATGGTGCCAGTCTGGTTAGCGGCAATGGCAATTTAATAGAGGTTGGCAACGGGGGGCGCGTCAACCTCACTGTTGATAACAGCGAGCTGACTGGCAACGTCGAAGTTGCAAGCGGCGCATCTGCCAATATTACGTTGCAGAATGATAGTTCATTGGCCGGTAATCTTCACAATGCGGCAGCAGTTAATGTGAATAACCGAAGTTTTCTCAAGGGGGACATTGTTAATGATCTGCCTGGCGGTGCTTCTGTAGTTATCGATACTGCGTCTGTAGTCCAGGGGAATATTTACAACTCCACGAGTGTCGATGTGAATAACGGAGCTCAGTGGAAAATGACCGGAAATAACCTGGTCAGTAAACTGCACCTTAATGGCGGTACTGTTGATTTGACTAGCGGCGATGCGTTTAATCGTGTTGATATCGTCAATCTGTCGGGCGCTGGTGTTTTTGCGATGAGAGCAGATCTTGCCGCTGATAAAAGTGATTTTTTGAATGTTTCCGGTACGGCTACCGGGCGCCATCAGTTATTGATAGCCGCCAGTGCCAACGATCCAGCCTCAGGTAACCCTTTGAAAATCGGCAACATTGCGACTGGCGATGCCGCTTTCTCTTTGCTAAATGGTTCTGTGGATGCGGGTGCATTCACTTATAAACTGTTAAAGGAAGGGGAGGAGTTGTACCTTGCTCCGAACAAAGAGACGGTCAGCACAGGTACCAATGCGGCCCTGGCAATTGCTGCAACCACGCCGACGATTCTCCATGCAGAAATGACTACCTTGAATAGTCGACACGGTGATCGACGTTTGAATGGCGCTGAGCCGAGTGTCAGCGCCCAGTCTACAGGGCAATCACAAGCCGGGATCTGGATCAGAACCTATGGCAATCAATACAATGTTGCCAATGCCTATGGTGACGGTTATTCGCAAAGCCAGACAGGTGTATCGGTGGGAGCAGACGCACCTTTACCGATAGGAGATGGCCAATGGCAGGCGGGTGGCTTTGTCGGCTATAGCGAAACCAAGATGGATCTGAAACGAGGTAGCAATGCGACTATCAACAGCAGATATCTTGGGGGCTATTTGACTTGGTACGATGCGGCGAGGGGTTTTTACGTTGATACGGTCACCAAAATCAACCAGTTCGACAACAGTGCCAAAGTCACAATGAGTGATGGAACGCGAACCAAAGGTGACTATGAAAATCTGGCACTCAGTGGTTCGGTCGAGGTTGGCAAACATATCGCTTTTGAAAATGGCGTGTTCCTCGAACCCTTTACCCAAGTCGCGGCTGCCATCGCTCAGGGCAAAGACTACACGCTTGATAATGGCTTGCGCGTCAGTAATGATCACACCCGCTCACTGGTCGGTAAGGTCGGCACTACCATCGGCAGTGAAATGGCTTTTGCCAATGGTGGGAAACTGCAACCCCGATTAAAAGTCGCACTTTCACAAGAGTTTATAAGAAATAACAAGATCACTGTGAATGACACTCAATTTAATGACGATCTGTCGGCTACTGCTGTGGAATTGGGCGCAGGAATAAACTGGACGCCGACGAAAAAAGCCTGGCAGATATACAGTGAGTTCAATACAAGTACGAGTAAAACCGTGAGCCAGGATTACAGCATTAGCGCTGGACTTAGTTATAACTTTTAATGCTTGTATAAGAGCTATAAAATAAAAAGGAAGCCGGGCTTCCTTTTTATCGTTCGCTACTTCTCAAATGATTGCGGTGTCGTAACTTAATTGACCGGAAATTTTGAATGAGCCGCCGTCGGTGTCTTCAACGGTTATATCAAAATTTCCATCAATCTGGTTTATTTCATCACCTTTGCGTATAAAGGCCAAAAATACTGTGCCTTGGAAGGCAGAATGTATACAAGGCTCGGCATCAGCCGTGTCGATGTAGTCAATTTTGAGTCCCTTGGTTGCTGCGGGAATGAAAAAAGTTCCACCTTCAGTCTCTTCAGGGAAAATCAGGGTAATCGTCTTCGTGTCGATTCGGGTTTCATCTATTCTAACAATGTGCTCGGCTGTGAATACCCATTGTTTGCCACCCAATTCCGGGTAGTCTTCCCGTTTCAGATTGAAGTAATTGGCGTTAAAGCTTTCTACGGTGTTATTGCGCAAGATTTTTGCAGTGAATGAGTTTGTGGCTTGGATGGTTGCATTTAGCGGCGCATTCATGAATGTTCTCCGAATTTAGTTAGGTACCTATCCATAAGCCAGATCCAGCTTAATGCATGGATGTCACATATAAACGTGTGTGCACAACTTTGTATACTGTCAGAGTTGACAGGTGTACAGACGGGTAAATTTATGCTTCTGCAGAGCATGTAGATGTTTTATATGCAATGCGGTTTTTATACTTTAAAGAGTGGTGCCCTGATTTTCCATCCATGAAAACCTATCAAATCGTCATTCGCTGGTTTGTTTGGCGATCTAATGGCAGGCGGTAATCCTGAAAAGTTTCGCGCCGCCGTCAGCCAAACAGCCCCGCCGCGATATTGATCGAAAATCCTAGAATCGCCGTGTTGAAAACAAACCCGATCAGCGACTGTGCCAATACGATTTTGCGGATGCCCCTCGTCGCCACGCCAACATCAGCCGTTTGCACCGCCACGCCGATGGTGAACGAGAAGTACAAGAAGTCCCAATAGTTGGGCGTGGTCAGCCCTTCGGCAAAGCGCAACGCCGGTTCCTTGCCATCCCACGTGTAATACAGCCTTGCGTAATGCACGCAGAAAATCACCCCGATCAACAACCATGAGCCGATGACGGTCAGCGCGGTGAAGCCGTAGTGCATGAGTTTGCGTGTGGTATCCAGATCCTTACTGCCGGCCAGTTCGAAAGTGATGGTCGCTAGACTGGTCAGCGCGGCAATGCACACTACAAACAGCACCAGGCCGGCGTTTTCGTCCTCGACTTCGGCAATGCGTTTGACGTCCGGCGCCTTGGATCGCGCAGTGAGCCAGAGCATCAGGATCAGGTAGGTCCAGACGCCGGCGTTCCAGCCGATGAGGATTTTGCTGACGATGGACTCGGCCGGGACCAACAAGCCAGTGGCCAGGCCAAACAGGGCAGCGGCAGAGAGGCGAGGGTGGGTGCGGGCGAGGAGGCGCATGGGGACTCACATCAGTGATCGATCCCTGCACCATAGCGCACGCCACCGGGCTTTTGTAGGAGCTGCCGCAGGCTCGGGTCGCGATCGGACGATCTTTTGATCTTGTTTTTTAAAAGCAAAGTCAAAAGATCGTCCGATCGCGGCCCGAGCCTGCGGCAGCTCCTACAGTTTGGATCAGTGGGGTTTGGTGAATTTCTTTACGAGCTTCATGACGACGACGAAGAACACGGGGACGAAGATAACTGCCAACGTCGCGGTGATCATTCCGCCGATCACTCCGGTGCCGATCGCTTGCTGGCTCGCCGAGCTGGCGCCGGTGGCGATGGCCAGTGGCACCACGCCAAGGATAAACGCCAGCGACGTCATCACGATCGGGCGCAGACGCAGGCGTGCGGCTTGCAGGGTGGCGTCGATCAAATCGTGGCCTTCGTCGTACAGGCTCTTGGCGAACTCGATGATCAGGATCGCGTTCTTCGCCGACAGGCCGATGATGGTGATGAGCCCGACCTTGAAGAACACGTCGTTGGGCATGCCGCGCAGAGTCACCGCCAATACCGCACCGAGAACGCCCAACGGCACCACCAGCAACACCGAAGTTGGAATCGACCAACTCTCGTACAACGCCGCCAGACACAGGAACACGATCAGCAGCGACAGGCCGAGCAGAATCGGCGCCTGACTGCCGGACAAACGCTCCTGCAGCGACAGGCCGGTCCATTCCTGGCCCAGACCTTTGGGCCCTTGAGCCACTAGCCGTTCGATCTCCGCCATCGCTTCACCGGTGCTGTGGCCGGGCTTCGGCTCGCCGGAAATCGAAACCGCCGGATAGCCGTTGTATCGCGTCAACTGCGCCGGGCCCTGGATCCATCTGGCTTGTACGAACGCTGACAGTGGGACCATTTTTCCGGCATTGTTGCGCACATGCATTTTCAGCAAGTCATCGACCTGGCTGCGCTGATCACCTTCGGCTTGCACCACCACGCGCTGCATCCGGCCCTGATTGGGGAAGTCGTTGATGTAGGCGGAGCCCACCGCCGTGGACAGCACGTTACCGATGTCGGCAAACGATACACCCAGGGCATTGGCTTGCTTGCGGTCCACTTCCAGCTGTACCTGCGGTGCTTCGGCCAGTGCGCTTTCACGCACGTTCATCAGCACCGGACTTTTCTCGGCGGCCGCCAGCAACTCGGTACGCGCCTGCATCAATGTCGCGTGACCCAGGCCACCACGGTCCTGCAAACGGAATTCGAAACCGCTGGAAGTACCAAGCCCATCCACGGGTGGTGGCAGAACCGAGAACGCCATGGCGTCCTTGATCTGGCTCAGGGCGATATTCGCGCGGTCGGCAATCGAACTGGCCGAGTCATCGCTGCCGCGTTGCGACCAATCCTTCAGCGTCGAAAACGCCAACGCTGCGTTCTGGCCGCTACCGGAGAAGCTGAAGCCGAGAATCACCACGCTGTCGCTGATACCCGGCTCACCGGCGTTATGCGCTTCAAGCTGCTCGGCCACTTGCACCGTACGGTTCTTGGTGGCGCCAGGCGGCAGTTGAATATCGGTGATGGTGTAACCCTGATCTTCGACCGGCAGGAACGAAGAGGGCAGGCGCATGAAACAAACGCCCAGGCCGACCAGCAGCACGACGTAGATCAGCAGGTAGCGTCCGGTGCGCTTCAATGCAAAACCGACCCAACGCTGATAGCGATCGGTCAGTCGCTCGAAGCGGCGGTTGAACCAGCCGAAGAACCCGCTTTTTTCGTGATGTTCGCCTTTGGCAATCGGTTTGAGCAGTGTCGCGCACAAGGCCGGGGTCAAGGTCAGGGCGAGGAATGCCGAGAACAGGATCGACGTCGCCATCGACAGCGAGAACTGCTGATAGATCACTCCGACCGAACCCTGCATGAACGCCATCGGGATGAACACCGCCACCAGCACCAGCGTGATACCGATGATCGCGCCGGTGATCTGCGTCATCGCCTTGCGTGTGGCGTCCTTGGGCGAAAGCCCTTCGGTGGCCATGATCCTTTCGACGTTCTCCACCACGACGATGGCGTCGTCGACCAGAATGCCGATAGCCAGCACCATGCCGAACATGGTCAGCACGTTGATCGAGAACCCCAGCGCGAGCATGGTGGCAAGGGTGCCCATCAACGCGACCGGGACCACCAGCGTCGGGATCAGCGTGTAGCGAATGTTTTGCAGGAACAGGAACATCACCGCAAACACCAGCAGCATCGCTTCGCCGAGGGTGTAAATCACTTTGGTGATCGAGACCTTGACGAACGGCGAAGTGTCGTACGGAATCTTGTATTCCACGCCCGCCGGGAAGTAGCGCGACAGTTCGTCCATCTTCGCCCGGATCAGGGTGGCGGTCGCGAGGGCGTTGGCCCCCGGTGCCAGTTGCACGCCGACGGCGGTGGACGGTTTGCCGTTGAGGCGCGTGCCGAACTGGTACTCCTGGCTGCCGATCTCGACCCGCGCTACATCGCCGATACGCACGGTGGAGCCGTCCGGGTTGGCCTTGAGCACGATGTCGGCGAATTCCTGCGGCGTCGATAACTGGCCCTTGACCAGAATGGTCGCGGTGATTTCCTGGGTCGAAGGGTTTGGCAGGTCGCCGATGCTGCCGGCGGGGACCTGGGCGTTCTGGGCGATGATGGCCGCGTTGACATCGGCCGGGCTCAGGTTGAAACCGATCAGCTTCTGCGGGTCGATCCAGATGCGCATGGCTCGTTCGGCGCCATACAACTGAGCCTTGCCGACACCGTCCAGGCGCTTGATCTCGTTCATCACGTTGCGCGCCAGGTAATCGCTGAGCGCCACGTCGTCGAGGTTGCCGTCGCTGGATGTCAGGGTGATCAGTAACAGAAAACCGGCGGAGACTTTCTCCACCTGCAAACCCTGCTGGTTGACAGCTTGCGGCAAGCGCGACTCGACCACTTTCAGGCGGTTTTGCACATCGACCTGCGCCAGTTCCGGGTTGGTGCCCGGCTGGAACGTGGCTTTGATCGTGGCATTGCCCAGGCTGCTCTGCGATTCGAAATACAGCAGGTGATCGGCGCCGTTGAGCTCTTCCTCGATCAGGCTGACCACGCTTTCATCGACGGTCTGCGCCGAAGCGCCCGGATACACGGCATAGATTTCGATCTGCGGCGGTGCAACGTCGGGGTACTGCGCCACCGGCAACTGCGGGATGGCCAGCGCGCCGGCCAACAGGATGAACAGGGCGACGACCCAGGCGAACACCGGGCGGTCGATAAAAAACTGCGGCATATAAAAGCGTCCTGCTTACTGACCAGAGGTCTGGGCAAGTGGAAGAGGGGTGTCGTCGATTTGCACTTTCTCGCCGGGGCGCGCGTGTTGCAGGCCTTCGATGACAATGCGGTCGCCGGGTTTAAGGCCGCCGGTGACGATCCAGCGATTGTTCTGTACCGCGCCCAGTTGCACGGGTTGCTCGGCCACGCGCATTTGTTCGTCGACGGTCAGCACCTGGGCGATACCGGCACTGTCACGCTGCACAGCGCGCTGCGGCACGGTGATGCCGTTCTGGATCGTGGCCTGTTCGAGGCGCACGCGGATAAAGCTGCCCGGCAGCAGGTCGAGGTCTGGATTGGGGAATTCGCTGCGCAGAATGATCTGGCCAGTGCCCGGATCGACGGTGATGTCGCTGAACAGCAGCTTGCCGGGCAGCGGATAAAGGCTGCCGTCATCCTGAATCAATGTGGCTTTGGCCTGATCCTGACCGACTTGCTGCAACTGCCCCGAGCGAAACGCGCGGCGCAGCTCATTGAGTTCACGGGTCGACTGGGTCAGGTCGGCGTAAATCGGGTTGAGCTGCTGAATCAGCGCCAGTGGCGTGGTTTCGTTCTGCCCCACCAGTGCACCTTCGGTGACCAGCGCCCGGCCGATGCGCCCGGAGATCGGCGCGGTGACGGTGGCATAACCGAGGTTGAGTTTCGCGCGTTCCACCGCGGCCTTGTTGGCGGCGACATCGGCGGCGGTCTGCCGGGCGTTGGCGCGGGCGTTGTCGTAGTCCTGAGCGCTGATGGCCTTGTCATCGATCAATTGCGCGTAGCGCTGTTCCTGCAGTCTGGCCTGGAAGGCGTTGGCCTCGGCTTTGCGCAGGGCGGCTTCGGCACTGTCGAGGTCAGCCTTGAACGGTGCCGGGTCGATACGGAACAACACATCGCCCTTTTTCACGTCACTGCCTTCGCGGTACGTGCGTTGCAACACTACGCCGGCGACCCGGGCGCGTACCTCGGCAATGCGCGGCGCGGCGATGCGCCCGCTGAGTTCGCTGCTGATCGACAGGGGGCGGGCTTCCAGGGTTTCGATGCGCACGGTAGCCGGTGGTGCCTGTTCCTCGGCGTTCGAGGACGAATCACAGGCGCTCAGCGTCAGCGCTGCGGCGATGAGGCCGAGCCCGGCCAGCAGATTTTTGAACATGTACCACCCCCAATATTGATGCCCGCATCCTACGGGCAGTCGCCGAGAGTAGCGGTGAAGCTTTGTAGGCGCTGTGTGAAATTGTGTAAGGGTTTTACTCAGAGACGGGTGAGGGCGTATATCCTTCAGCCCTTGAAATTTATTGCGACAGATAAACCGCTATCGCGGGCAAGCCCGCTCCCACAGTGGTTGGTGGTGTTCACAAAATCCGTGTTCACATCCAATCCCGGTGGGAGCGGGCTTGCCCGCGATGAGGCCCGACCCGTCGCCACAGCACTTTCTGGATCACCCATGCCCAACATCCTTCTGGTCGAAGACGACACCGCCCTCGCCGAACTGATTTCCAGCTACCTTGAGCGCAATGGTTATTCCGTCAACGTGATTGGCCGTGGCGACCACGTGCGCGAGCGGGCGCGAGTCAGCCCGCCGGATCTGGTGATTCTCGATCTGATGCTGCCGGGCCTCGACGGTCTGCAAGTCTGTCGCCTGCTGCGCGCCGACTCGGCGACGCTGCCGATCCTGATGCTCACTGCCCGCGATGACAGCCACGATCAAGTGCTGGGCCTGGAGATGGGCGCCGACGATTACGTCACCAAACCCTGCGAGCCGCGGGTGTTGCTGGCCCGGGTGCGGACCCTCTTACGGCGCAGCAGCCTGGGTGAACCACTGACCGTCAATGACCGCATCGTCATGGGCAATCTGTGCATCGATCTGTCCGAGCGCACCGTGACCTGGCGTGAGCAACCGGTTGAGCTATCCAGTGGCGAATACAATTTGCTGGTGGTGCTGGCCCGGCATGCCGGTGAAGTGCTGAGCCGCGATCAGATTCTGCAGCGCCTGCGCGGTATCGAGTTCAATGGCACCGACCGCTCGGTGGACGTGGCGATCTCCAAGTTGCGGCGCAAGTTCGACGACCACGCCGGCGAAGCACGCAAGATCAAAACCGTGTGGGGCAAGGGTTATCTGTTCAGCCGTTCCGAGTGGGAATGCTGAGTCGATGTTCAGAATCCTTTTTCGCCTGTACCTGGTCACGATTGTTTCCTACAGCGCGGCCATTTACCTGGTGCCGGACCTGGTGGTCATGGCGTTCAGGGATCGCTTCATTACCTATAACCTCGATTACTCGCGCGGCCTGCAATCGCTGATCACCCGGCAGTTTCATGCCGCGCCGCGAGAGCAATGGCCAGCATTGGCGGAGTCGATGGACAAGGACTTCCAGCCGCTGCACATCGTCCTGGCGCGGATTGACGATGCCGAGTTCACCCCGGCCGAACAACAGCGGCTGCGGCGCGGCGAAAATGTCGTGCGTATCGGCGACTGGGGTTGGCGAACGCTGGCGGTGGCACCGCTGAACGATGACATGGCCGTGCAAATGGTCGTGCCACCGGACCCGATGGACGTCAATTTGTTGTACTGGAGCATCAACGTGCTGATCGGCGCGACCATGCTCGCCTGCCTGCTGCTATGGATCCGTCCGCACTGGCGCGATCTGGAACGCCTCAAAGGGACTGCCGAACGCTTTGGCAAAGGCCATTTGAGCGAACGCACGAAAATCGCCCCGAGCTCGAACATCGGCAGTCTGGCCAATGTCTTCGACACCATGGCGGGTGACATCGAGAGCCTGTTGAATCAACAGCGCGACCTGCTCAATGCGGTTTCGCACGAACTGCGCACGCCGCTGACACGTCTGGATTTTGGCCTGGCTCTGGCCTTGTCCGACGACCTGCCGGCGGCCAGTCGCGAGCGTTTGCAGGGCCTGGTCGCGCACATTCGCGAGCTCGATGAACTGGTGCTGGAGCTGCTGTCGTACAGCCGCTTGCAGAACCCGGCGCAACTGCCGGAGCAAGTCGACGTCTCGCTGGACGAGTTCATCGACAGCATTCTGGGTAGCGTTGATGAAGAGCTGGAGTCGCCGGATATCGTCATCGACGTGTTGCTGCACGGCCAACTCGAACGCTTTGCACTGGACCCACGCCTGACCGCCCGCGCGATTCAGAACCTGCTGCGCAATGCCATGCGCTATTGCGAAAAACGCATTCAGATTGGTGTGCAGGTCAATGCCGACGGCTGTGAAATCTGGGTCGACGATGATGGCATCGGCATTCCTGATGATGAACGCGAGCGGATCTTCGAACCGTTTTATCGGCTGGATCGCAGCCGTGACCGGGCTACGGGTGGTTTTGGCTTGGGGTTGGCGATCAGTCGACGGGCGCTGGAGGCACAGGGTGGGACGTTGACGGTTGAAGCGTCGCCGCTGGGGGGCGCACGTTTCAGGCTGTGGTTGCCGACCGCCGCCTGAGAATCCAACCCTTGCAGGCGCTGCGGCACGTTGTGATCTTAAAATCAGGATCAAAAATTCGCAGCGTGCCGCAGCTCCTGCGCAAGGAGGCTGCTTCAGATCAGTTCGGAAGATTGAATCAAACCGACGCCGGCCCCTTGCATTCGATCAATTGCTGCGGCCCACGAGCCGTCGAGATCAATCGCCCGGCACGCATCCAGCACGACGAATGCATTGAATCCCGCCGCCCGCGCGTCCAGCGCCGAGTACATCACGCAGAAATCCAGCGCCAGGCCCACCATGTAAACCGTGTCGATGCCACGCTCGCTCAGATAACCGGCCAGCCCGGTGGTGGTCTGGCGGTCGGCTTCGAGGAAGGCCGAATAGCTGTCGATGTCCGGGTTGCAACCCTTGCGGATGACCAGTTGCGCGTGGGGCAGGTCCAGTTCGGGGTGAAATTCGGCGCCGGCGGTGGCTTGCACGCAGTGGTCGGGCCAGAGTATCTGCTCGCCGTAGGGCAGTTGAATGAAGTCGTAGGGTTGCCGGCCGGGATGGCTGGAGGCGAACGAGGCATGACCTTTCGGGTGCCAGTCCTGGGCAATGACGACCTGTTTGAACTGGCGGGCGAGGCGGTTGATCAATGGCACAATCAAGTCGCCCTCAGGCACCGGCAATTGGCCGCCGGGGATGAAGTCGTTTTGAACATCGATGACCAGTAATGCAGCGCGGGACGAAATAGGCATCGCAGGCAAACCTCCTTGGAAAAGTCACATGGCCAGAATAGAGGCGTTTTTTTCATGCGGTTAAACGACTTCTCAACAATTTCGCTTTGGCTTCCAGCTCCACGGCGGCGTCATGCCCGATCAGCATCCATGCATGTTCGCGTTCGGTCCAATACACCACGTTCATCTCATGGCGCTGCTCATGGGTCAACGGCCGACTGCCACTGTTGGAACGGGTCACGCACAGCGCCAATGGCCCATGTCTGGCATCCAGGTAAACAATCTGCGCGATCGGCACGCCGTCGTACTCGAGCATCTGTGCGCGTTTGAGTTCGGCACCGGGCAGTTTCAGACCGGCAGGTGACAGGTTTAACCCCAGGCGTGCATCGATGGTGCGCAGTTGGGCCCGATGGGCAGCCTCGTCGGTGGGCAAATGCTCAAGCGTCTGCGGTACATAGAGCGCCATGTAATCGCCGACCAGAGCGCGCCAGTTATGTGCTTGCTGCGCCTGCCAGCGGAGGAACAAACGGTCGGCCAGCACGCCGCCGGCCACCAGCGCTGCCGCTGCGCCGCCGATGAACCAGCGTCGGCTCAGGCCCGGACGCTCGGGTGAAGGCACCGCATCGAGGCGCGCTTGCAGGCGATCAAGCGGTGCTTGTTGTGCCAGTTCGTCATAGGCCTTGCGGAACGGCAGGCTGCTGCGGCGCAGCCACTGCACGCGCAGGCTGAGTAGCGGATCGTCGGCGATGGCGCTGTCGATCTGCTGGCGTTGCTCCACGGCCAGTTCGTCGTCCAGATACGCAACCAGTTGTTCGTCCGAAGGCGTGTTCATGGACGGTCACCTCCGGTGGTTTTCGGGACGGCTTGCAAGGGGGGATATTCGGCAAGTTTCAGGCGCGCCGTGGCCAGACGACTCATCACCGTGCCGATCGGCACTTGCAGGATTTCGGCGACTTCGCGGTAGGACAGGCCTTCGACATAAGCCAGGTACACGGTTTCGCGCTGGGTTTCAGGCAGCGCGTCGACCCTGCGAATCACCTGCGCAGCCATGACATGCGTCTGCGCAGCATATTCACCGTCGAACATCAGTGGGCCGTCGGCATCGACCTGGCCCGAGCCGTGACGCACCCGACGCGCACGTACCTCGTTGAGCCAGATCGAATGCAAAATACTCAACAGCCAGCGGTCAATGCGCGTGCCGGCGATGTATTGAGCTGAACGTTCCAGCGCACGCACGCACGTCGCCTGCACCAGATCCTCGGCCACGTGCCGATTGCGCGATAGCAGCAGACCGTAGCGCCACAAACGCGCCAGGTGCTGTGCCAGTTCTGCTCTGAATGCCTGCTCGCTAACGATGATGGCCTCCGTTGATGGTCAGGTTTTCGATGAATCGTTGATGGCTTCGGCCAGGTCCTGGTATTCCTCGCAGGCGGTGCCGCAAATCGATTTGATTTTCAGCAACTGTTCCTGCGCCAGGTCGACGCGGCCTTTGATCACATAGGCCTCGCCGAGGTATTTACGCACTTGCGCGTACTGCGGATCGAGTTTCACCGATTGCAGGTAATAGCCGATGCCCTCGTCGGCACGCCCCAGTTTGCGCGTGGCATAACCGCGATAATTGAGGGCCTTGGCGGTGTTCGGCTGGTGCAGCGTGTCGAGCAGGGCCAGCGCTTCTTCGTAGCGACCGGCCTTGGCCAAGCGGTAGGCGTAGTCGGTGCGGTCGGCATCGGGCAACTGACTGCTGGTTTGCAGCACGCATTTTTGCGATTTGCTGTCCCAGACCTGGCCCTTCGGGTTTCTGCACCGGCGCGTCTTCATCGCCATTGGCGAAGGCCAGGTGACTGGACATGGCGACCACCAGCAACAACGGGGCGGCGAACATAACGGAACGGGTAGTCATGGGCAAGGCTCCAGAGTGAATGTCGCGTATCAGTCCCAATCACGCCACGGCAACATGCAGCGCTTTGTATTGCTAACACCACAGACTGAACATTTATTCATTGCTCTTTTCAGAGACTGCTCAAGGTAAGCGTAAATTCCACGGCGATGCCGGTGATCGTCCGCCGCCTCTCTCCCCAATCACGCAACTTTAAGTCAGTCCTGCTTTTGGCCGAACCACCGCCGTGCTGCCTTGTTATAGTTCGGGCCTCATTTCAAGCCCGGTAAAGGATCACTGCCATGTCCCAATACACTGCCTTCAGCGTCGAACTGGTCGACAACATCGCTCATGTGCAGATCAATCGCCCGGAAAAGATCAACTCGATGAACGCCGCGTTCTGGAGCGAGATCGTCGAGATTTTCCAGTGGATCGACGACACCGATGCGGTGCGGGTGGTGGTACTGAGCGGCAACGGTAAACACTTTTCCTCCGGCATCGACCTGATGATGCTCGCCGGCGTGGCCAATGAGCTGGGCAAGGATGTCGGCCGCAACGCGTGCCTGCTGCGCAAAAAGATCCTGACCCTGCAAGCCTCGTTCAACGCCGTCGACCATTGCCGCAAACCGGTCATCGCCGCCATTCAGGGTTACTGCCTGGGCGGCGCTATCGACCTGATCGCGGCCTGTGACATGCGCTATGCCGCCGAAGACGCGCAGTTCTCGATCAAGGAAATCGATATCGGCATGGCCGCCGATGTTGGCACTTTGCAACGGTTGCCACGGATCATCGGTGACGGCATGCTGCGTGAACTGGCTTACACCGGTCGCACCTTCGGCGCTGAAGAAGCGCGCAGCATCGGCCTGGTCAATCGTGTCTACAGCGACAAGGACGCACTGCTCGAAGGCGTGCTGGACATTGCTCGCGACATCGCCTCGAAGTCGCCGATTGCGGTCACCGGTACCAAGGAAATGATCAGCTACATGCGCGACCATCGCATCGACGACGGCCTCGAATATGTTGCCACCTGGAACGCCGCCATGTTGCAATCCACCGACTTGCGCGTGGCCATGGCCGCCCATATGAGCAAACAGAAACCCGAATTTCTGGATTGAGAAACCATGACATCTCGCTGGACCACTGCAGTACTGGACACCGATCAACCCGGCCGCTGGGCCGTGGCGCGCAGCCCCGAAGGCTTTCTGTTCGATGACAACGGCGCGCTGTTCCCGCGCGAATGGCTCAAGCGCCAGGACTTGTCAGTCCTGGCCGAGCACGGCATCGGCCATCTTGATGGTGAACCGGTGTACCTGCTGGAGTTGCGCAGTTCCAGCGACGTGCCGGGCTGCAACTGGAAAGGCTTGCGGGCGTTCATGCTCGATGGCGATCAGACGATCTACAAAGTGCTGGGTTACGCCGCGCAGATTGGCACCTGGGCTCGCGAGCACCGCTTCTGCGGTAATTGCGGCCAGGCCATGACGCAGGTGCCGCGCGAGCGGGCGATGTATTGCCAGCCGTGCGACATGCGCAGTTATCCGCGCATTTCGCCGAGCATGATCGTGCTGATTACCCGTGGCGACGAAATCTTGCTGGCGCGCTCACCGCGCTTCGTCACTGGCGTCTATAGCACGCTGGCCGGGTTCGCCGAGCCGGGCGAGTCGGCGGAGGATTGCCTGATTCGTGAAGTGCGCGAGGAAGTGCAGATCGAGGTGAAGAACATTCAGTACCTGGGCAGCCAGTGCTGGCCGTTCCCGCATTCGATGATGCTGGGCTTCCATGCCGAATACGCCGGCGGCGAGATTGTCTGTCAGGAAGACGAGATCGAAGACGCCCAGTGGTTCAACGTGCACGATCTGCCGCCGTTGCCGGCGGCAAAATCGATTGCCCGTTACCTGATCGACGTCTACGTGGCGCGGCGCTTAGGCCACGCTGAACCAGTGTTGCCAGGCTAGGCGCACGGTCAGCCCCAGCACCACAGTGATGAACACCGGGCGTATGAACTTGGCGCCGCCGCTGATTGCGGTGCGCGCCCCGAAGAATGCGCCGACCATTACCGACAGGCCCATGCTCAGGCCGATGATCCAGTCCACTTGCCCGGAAAACACGAACACCGACAGCGCCGCAATGTTGCTGACGAAGTTCATGCTGCGCGCCACGCCGCTGGCCTTGACCAGATCGATCGGGTAGAGCAGCAGGCTGCTGACGGTCCAGAACGCGCCCGTGCCGGGGCCGGCCACGCCGTCGTAGAAACCGAGGCTGAAGCCTTGGGTCGATTGCCATTTCTTTTTGATCGGAGCGTCGCTGTCCAACGGCGCTTTTGGCGTGCCACCGAACAGCAGGTACAGGCCACAGGCGAAGACGATCACCGGGAGCATTTTGTTCAGCCATTCTGCTGGTAGATAGTGCGCGACGATGGCACCGGTGAGTGCGCCGACCAGCGTGCCGACGATCGCGTGAACCCACTGCCGGGGATGGAACAGCTTGCGCCGGTAGAAGGTGAAACTGGCGGTCGCCGAGCCGAAGGTCGAACTGAGTTTGTTGGTGCCCAGCACCAGATGCGGCGGCAGGCCGGCCGTCAGCAGGGCCGGGGTGGTCAACAGACCGCCACCGCCAGCGATGGCGTCGATGAAACCGGCAACGAACGCTACAAGGGCCAGAATGGCCAGGGTGGTGAGGTCAACGCTGAGTTCGAAAGGCATGGAATCGGCTTATTCGGCAGGGCGCAGAACATGAGCTGCGGGGAGGGCGGTCATGTTACTCATTTCCAAGTGTTGCGGCGACCCGTCTGATGCCATCGCTGGCAAGCCCGCTCCCACAAGGCGTTGCAGTGAACGCAGATGTTGCGATCAGTACGAAAACCTGTGGGCGCTGGCTTGCCAGCGATGGGGCCCGCTCAGGCACCAACAATCAACTGTTGCCCCCCCCCCAACACCCAGCCGACAAAACACCCTCCAGCAAAGCACCCTGATTACCCTGAAAATCAATAAAACCGGGCCTTGCCCGTGATACCGAAGAAGAGGCAAGCGCGTGTTGCCGCTCGTTTGCGAACTTGAGGCTGAAACACTATCCACTGTGGGAGCGGGCTTGCTCGCGAAAGTGGTGTGACAGTGACATAAAGGTTAGCTGACACGACGCCTTCGCGAGCAAGCCCGCTCCCACAATAGGATCTGTGTTGGCTACAAGCCCAGGTCAGACAGGCTTGGGTGATCATCCGGACGCCGGCCCAGCGGCCAGTGGAACTTGCGTTCGCTTTCCTTGATTGGCATATCGTTGATGCACGCATAGCGCTGGAACATCAGGCCGTTTTCGTCGAACTCCCAGTTTTCGTTGCCGTAGGAACGGAACCAGTTGCCTGAATCGTCATGCCATTCATAGGCGTAACGCACGGCAATGCGTGTGTCGGAATACGCCCAGAGTTCCTTGATCAAACGGTAATCCAGCTCCTTGGCCCATTTACGGGTCAGAAAGGCTTTGGCTTCTTCGCGGTTACTGGCGAATTCGGCGCGGTTGCGCCACTGGGTGTCGAGGGTGTAAGCCAGCGACACCCTTTCCGGGTCGCGAGAGTTCCAGCCGTCTTCGGCCAAGCGAACTTTCTCGATCGCCGATTCACGGTTGAAGGGTGGTAATGGCGGACGTGCCTGGGCTGCAGCAGACATGTTCAGTCTCCCGATAAAATTCAACATTTAAACAACGGGTCAGGCTTATTAGGGCGTTACAGGTCCAATAACTTACGCGCCATGCATTGCGCATTATCAGCGGCACTGTGGTCACCCATCACAAGCGCTACGGTAATGGCACCATCAATCAGAATCAGCAACTGTTTGGCCAGCAGTTGCGGGTCCTCGGCGCCATGTTCGGTACTCAGCTCGCACACGTAGTCGAGCAGTTTCTGTTTGTGGTCTTTGGCGACCTGGCGCACCGGGTCCTGTGGATCGCCGGTTTCGCCGCTGGTGTTGATGAAGGCACAGCCACGGAAACCCTCCGAAGCGAACCAGCCCTTGAGTACGGTAAACAGGTTGAGCAGGCGATCGGCCGGGGTTTCGGCCTGATCGACGGCGTTGCGGTACCAGTGCATCCAGCGGATGTCGCGGCGTTGCAGGGCGGCGGCGACCAGTTGGTCTTTATCCGCAAAATAACGGTAAATGCTTTTTCTCGAGACGCCGGCGGTTTTCACCAGGAGATCCATACTGGTGGCAGCGATGCCACTTTTGTAGATCAGTTTTTCGGTGACATCGAGGATGATGTCGCGTGTGTCGTTGCTAGTGATTTCGTTCATGGGTGAAAAAGTAGAACGATTGTTCTCCTTGGTCAAGCATTGATTTCGAAATGGCTTTCGCGAGCAGGCTCGCTCCCACAGGAAAACGCATTTCAAATGTGGGAGCGGGCTTGCTCGCGAAGGGGGCTTTACAGACACTAACAAGACCCGAAGGATGCGATGGTGTAAGCTCTCGGGTTCTTCGGATTCGACCCATTGCGAGCCCTATGCCGTTGCTTTTCAAACGTTCTCTGCTGCCCAAACTGCGCAGCTTTCCGCTGACCGCCGAGGCCGTGACCATTCTGTCCGGCGCCGCCGAGTTCCGTCGTAGCCTGCTGGAGAAAATCGCCACGGCGACCCAGCGCATCTACATCGTTGCGCTCTATTTGCAGCAAGACGAAGCCGGTCAGGAAATTCTCGATGCCTTGCACGCCGCCAAACTCAAGCGTCCCGAGCTTGAAATCGCTGTGGTGGTCGACTGGTTGCGTGCCCAGCGCGGTCTGATCGGCGCCGGCAAGCAGCCGGGCAACTCGGCGTGGTATCAGGAAATGACCCGCACTCACGAGAGCGAAGTGCCGGTGTACGGCGTACCGGTGCAGACCCGTGAATTGTTCGGCGTTCTGCATTTGAAGGGATTCGTGATCGACAATTGCGTGGTCTACAGCGGCGCGAGCCTGAACAACGTCTATCTGCACAAGTTCGACAAATACCGGTTCGACCGCTATCACGTGCTGCACAGCCCTGAGCTGGCGGACTCGATGCATCACCTGGTCAAGCATGGTCTGATCGAATCGAAAGCGGTGCACCGCCTCGATCTGCCTAATCTGCCGACCACGCGCAGCCTGCGTAACGACATCGGCGATCTGCGCAGCCGTCTCAAATACGCGACCTATGACACCAGCGCCGGCACCACCGCCCGAGAAGGTTTGTCGGTCAGCCCATTATTGGGTGTGGGCAAGAACAACCCGTTGAACCGGGCAATTCTTGAATTGATCGCCAGTGCGCAAACGCAGCTGACCATCTGCACGCCGTACTTCAACCTGCCGCTGGGGGTGATCCGCGAGATCAACCGCGCCCTGGCCCGTGGGGTGAAGATCGACATCGTGGTCGGCGACAAGACCGCCAACGACTTCTACATCCCGCCGAGTGAGCCGTTCAAGGTGATCGCCGCGCTGCCGTACTTGTACGAGATCAGTCTGCGCCGTTTCGCCAAGCGGCATCAGCGCAACATCGACAGCGGTCAGTTGAACCTGCATCTGTGGCGTGATGGCGACAACACCTATCACCTCAAGGGCATGTGGGTCGATCAGCGCTATACCTTGCTGACCGGCAACAACCTCAATCCACGGGCGTTCCGTCTCGATCTGGAAAACGCACTGTTGATTGATGACCCGAAGGGAGAATGGCTGGAACCTCGGGCCAAGGAGCTGGAGGAGATCTTCCGCCATACCCTGCGGATCGACAGTTTCAACAGCCTGGAGACGCTGCCGGAATACCCGAGCGGGGTGGCGAAGTTTCTCAAGCGCGTGAGTCGGGTGCGGATCGAGCGGTTGCTGTACCGAATTCTCTAAATCAGAATTATGTATTGCGGCTGATAAGGCCTTCGCGAGCAAGCCCGCTCCCACAGTTGGAATGCATTTCCATGTGGGAGCGGGCTTGCTCGCGAAGGGGCCCGCCTGGATGCTACACAGTCTTAGTTCAGCCCCAACTTGCCACGCAACGTGGACAAGTCTTCCGCCAACGTATTCACCGGCCCAACCAGCGCCTTGCGGTCGTTATCCTTGACCTTGTCATACGTTTCAAAGCCACCGTCCTTGGTCTTGTACTTGGCCAAAACCTTGTTCACCGTGGCGAAGTTTTTGTCGACCTTCGCTACAAACGCCTTGTCCTGCTGCTCGATCTGCGGGCGGAACAAATCAACGATTTTCTTCGCGCCGTCGATGTTGCCCTGGAAGTCGTAGAGGTCGGTGTGGCTGTAGCGATCTTCCTCGCCGGAGATCTTGGTCGCGGCGACTTCTTCCAGCAGCGCAGCAGCGCCGCCCACCACTTTCTCCGGCGGGAAGGTCAGGCCGGAGACGCGGGTTTGCAGGTCTTTGACGTCTTTGTTCAAGCCATCTGCCAGTGCGTCCAGGCCTTGGGTACTCTTTTCCGAGAACAGCGAATATTCGATGCGGTGAAAACCGGTGAAGTCTTCAGCTTTCACGCCTTTTTCGTGGTCGTCGACACGGGAGTCGATGGACGCATCGAGATCACTGAACAGCTCGGCAATCGGCTCGATCGACTCGTAAAAGACGCGGGTCGGCGCGTAGAGCTTTTGCGCGGTGGCCAGATCGCCTTTCTTCACCGCGTCGGTGAACTGCTGGGTGTGGCTGGCCAGTTCATCGAGCTGTTCGGTGACATAGATCTTGTAGTCCGACACCGGCCCGACCAGATCCAGCGGCGCGGTCGCAGCGAATGCCGACAGCGGGGTATTGAGCAAGCCAAGGGTCAGCAGTAACGCGAGTGGCGTCTTTTTCATAGGGGTGGCTCCAGAGTCGGGATTGTTTTATGCCGTTGTTTTCGGTGGTGTGGCGTTGAGCAGCGAGCGACCGATGAAGTCCTTGTCGCCCGTGACCCCCGGAAGGGTGAAGAAGTAACCACCGCCGACCGGTTTGAGGTATTCCTCAAGCGGTTCGCCGTTGAGGCGGTTCTGCACGGTGATGAAGCCTTTTTCCAGGTCGGCCTGGTAACAGATGAACAGCAGGCCCATGTCGAGCTGGCCGTTCTTGTTGACGCCGTTGGAGTAGTTGAACGGCCGACGCAGGATCAGGTTGGCCTGGCTCGCGGCAGTACGCGGATTGGCCAGGCGGATGTGTGCATCGAGTTTGGTCAGCTTGCCTTCAGGGTCTTTGCTGTAATCCGGCACTTCGCTTTCGTGACTGCCACCCATCGGTGCGCCGGTAGTTTTGACCCGGCCGAGGATGCTTTCCTGCTCTTGCAGTGGCGTGCGATCCCAGCGCTCGACGAAGTTGCGGATGATCCGCACCGCTTGATAACTGCCGTGCGCGGCCCAGGCCGGTTCGTCGCTGCCCGGTTGTACCCAGACCAGACGATCCATGGCCTTGGCGTCGTTGGAATCCGGGTTTGCCGAACCATCACGGAAACCGAGGAAGTTGCGCGCCGACTGCGCCGGCACACCGGGTTTTGTCGGGGCCTGCGGCGGTACGCTGCCTTCCTGTTTCCAACGCACCAACAGCAAGTCCGGCAGGTTTTTCACGATGTCGCGCAGGGCATGAATGTTGGTGTCGGCGGTGTTGGAGCAGAACTGCAAACTCAGGTCGCCGTGGCAGCAATCGGCATCCAGCGCATCGTTGGGGAAACCGACCATACGGATCAGGCGCTTGGGTTTGGCATCGGCCAGACCGAAACGCTCATCGAACAACGACTCGCCCACCGATACGGTGATGGTCAGGTTGTCCGGGGTGACCAGCGGGCCGAGGATGCCGGAGTCCGGCGGCGGCAGCTTCGGATCGATCTGTGCGACCGGACCACCCTTCATCAGGAACGCGATGCGCTCGTTGAGCGTGCGGAACAGCCGCTCCAGGTCTTCGCGATCACTGGCCAGTACGTCGAACGACACCAGCATGCCCGACGCCGGGCGCGGGGTGACGATGCCGGTTTGATGCACGCCGTGGAAGTCGTGGCGGTCTTCGGTTTTGTCGCTGCTTGGCGCTTCGGTGACTTGCGCCTTTGCGGCGGCCATGGCCGGGCAGCTCAGGGCTGATCCGGCCAGTGCCATACCGGCAGCACCCATGCCCATCAGCACGCGGCGACGTTGCAAGTTGAGTTGTTCTGAATCGTTCATCGGTACTCGTCTTCTGCTTACAGGCCGGAGAGGCCGAGGGCTGGGTCGATTCCATCAAGCGCATTCGCCAGGGCCTGGGCCTTGTCGGCGATCTGCTTGCGTTGTTCGCCGCTGACGCTGTCGTAGCTGGCGTAGCCGTCCTTGACCTTGAAGCTGTTCAGTCGGGTGTCGAAGTCTGCCAACGCCTGATCGATTGACGGCAACAGCTCGGCGGCGGATTTGCTCAGCATCGGTCTGAGCAGATCGACAACTTTGTGCGCGGTTTGCAGGTTGGCGGCGAAACCGTTGAGGTCGCTGTGGCTGTAGCGTTCTTCTTCACCGCTGGCAGCGCGGACGTCGGCGAGGGTGTTGAGGTTGCGCACGACGATGTTGACCAGTTGCTCCGGAGGCAGCGATTGGGCGAGCAATTGCTGTTTAAGTGTGGTGACGTCGGTCAGCAGGCGCTGAGACGCGGGCGCGAGATCGTCGAGTTTGCGTTGCTGGAACAGCGCGTATTCGATCCGGTGGAAGCCGACAAAGGCTGGATCCTGCTCGCGTTTTTCGAAGTAATCGGCGCGGGCATTGATGCTGTTATCCAGTTCAGCCAGACGCTGCGCCGCCGGGGCCAGACGCTGATAGGCCGCACGCGCCGGCAGGTACGCCGCCTGCGCCTGGCTCAAGTCGCCGCTGGCGATCGCCAGATCAAGCGCGGTCACGGCTTTGATCAGCACGCTGCCCTGGCTGGCCAGGTACACACGGAACTCCGACAACGGCCCGACGAAGGCGACCATCGACGGTTTGGCCTTGGCTGCAGCGTCGGAGGCCGCCGTCGGTGTCACGTGCAAAGTGCCGCGCGGATTACTCAGCAGGCCGCACGTGATCGCATAGTCGCCGGGTTGCAGGTTGGCGTTGATCACCTGGCTCAGGCCCGGCGCAATATTCTCGCGCTCTTCGACCACCAGCACACCATCGAGGATTTCCCATTCCACCGCGCGCTCGGAACGGTTGACGATGCGGAAACTGGCGCGGCCAGCGGGTACGGTCAGTGCATTGGGCTCGCAACTGCCCGGATGAATGTTGACCACCACTTCGTCGCGGTTGTGCTGACGTTTGGCCGCGGCCAGTTGCGAGGCGTAGTAGAACAGGCCACCGGCGGCGATCATCACGACCACCGAGCCGGCCACCGCCCAGCGCAAGGCGCGGGGAGGCGAGGCCTGAGGGGTATTAGGCTTTGACATGGGTGCCCTTATTGGCTGGAAACGGAATTCGATTGCGCGGCGGGTTTGGCCACTGGCGCCGGGAGGAAAAACATCACCAGTGCCACCACCAGGTAGATCAGATACGCGCCGAGGGTGCTGACGGTTGGCGCATCCTGGTAACCGAACATGCCGGCCAGCACCGAGCCTAGCGGGCCATCCATCGGCAGCGTCGCGCTGACGTCGAACAGCACGGTTTGCAGGTGATTCCACAGCCCGGCTTCATGCAGTGCCTGCACCGAGTTGGCGAGAATCCCGGCAGCCACGACCAGAATGAACAGCCCGGTCCACTTGAAAAAGGCCGAAAGGTTCAGGCGCATGCTGCCGGTGTAGATCAGGAAGCCGACGACGATGGCCAGAATCAGGCCGAGCAGGGCACCGATCGGCGCACCCGGGCCTTCGCTTTGCTGAAACACTGCGAGCAGGAAGAACACCGTTTCCAGGCCTTCGCGAGCAACGGCGAAGAACACCATGGCGATCAGCGCGATAACCTGGTGTCTGGAAGAGGTCAGGGCTTCGTCCAGCGAGGCGTGTAGCGAATGCTTGATCGAGCGTGCGACCTTGCGCATCCAGAACACCATCGAGCTGAGAATCCCCACGGCCACCAGCCCGACGATACCTTCGAACAGTTCCTGCTGTTTTTGCGGGAACTCGGCACTGACCAGTTCCAGACCGCCACCGACCAGCAGCGCCAGTGCTGCGGCGAGAAATACACCGATCCACACGGCTGGCATCCATTGGCCTCGGCCGGTCTGTTGCAGGTAGCTGGCGATAATGCCAACGATCAGCGCGGCTTCAATGCCTTCGCGCAGCATGATCAGAAAGGGAACGAGCATTCGGCATCCAGTAGGTCATTTGCAGAGTTACAAGTTGTAACATAATGAAAGTCATTCTCACATGACAATCATTGACATAAACCTGAACGCAAGCTGAACAACCTGTTTTTTGCCCCGCACAGATACCTGTGGGAGCGAGCCTGCTCGCGAAGGCGGCGTATCAGGTGACATCTCTTTGCCTGTGCCACTGTTTTCGCGAGCAGGCTCGCTCCCACAAGGGAACTGTGTCGGGTTTGGGGTAAGATGCCTGCCACTCAAAAACAACAGGAATCACCGAGTTCCATGTCGGAAAAAGACACCATCGCCGTGCAACTGGTGCGTGAAGCGCTGCTGCAAAGTTGTGCCCCGGGCGTGGCAATGGAAGAAGTCTTGGGTAAGGTCGGGATTGATCCGGCGTTGTTGCAAACCGAGGACGCCCGCGTACCGGCGTCGCAGTACGCCAAACTCTGGCGTTTGCTGGCCCGACGCAGCGATGACGAGTTTTTCGGCATGGACCCGCGCAAGCTCAAGTCGGGCAGCCTTGAGTTCCTCTGCCGCAGTGCCATGGCGCAACCGACGCTGGCGACGGGTTTGAGCACTGGCCTGAGCTTCCTGTCATTGATGCTCGAACGCCTGCCGGCGCAACTGGTGCGCCAGCAAAGTCTGGCGGAAATCGTCCTGCTGGAGGACGACTCCGAACCTCGACGCGCCTTTACCTATTTTACGTACTGGATGATCGTCCACGGCGTCGCCTGTTGGCTGGCGGGGCGGCGGATTCCGATTCTGGCCATTGAGTTGCGCTGTCCGGAACCGGACTTCACCGATGATTACCGGGTGATGTTCTCGGAAAACCTGCGGTTCGACCGACCGCGCACGCGGATGATCTTCGCCGCCGATGTGCTGGATCTGCCGATCAAGCGCACTGCCGAGGAATTGAAACGCTTTCTGGCCCATGCGCCGGCCAACATTCTGGTCAAGTACCGCGACCCGCAAAGCCTTGCCAGCCGGATCAAACAGGATTTGCGTCAGTTACCCGCGGAGCAGTGGCCGGAAACGGAGGCGCTGGCGCAGCAACTGTGCATGTCGGCCTCGACGTTGCGCCGACGTTTGGCGGAGGAAGGGCAGACGTATCAAGGGCTCAAGGACAGTGTGCGCAAGGAATTGGCAATTATCTGGCTGGCGGAGCCTTCGATCAGTTTCGTCGAGATTGCCAGTCGGCTGGGATTTGCCGATGCCAGTTCGTTCTATAAGGCGTTCCGCAAATGGTCAGGGTCCAATCCCGGCCACTATCGGACGCTGATTTTGAATGAGGTTGTCTGAACTGACGCCTTCGCGAGCAAGCCCGCTCCCACATTTTGGAATGCATTCCCCCTGTGATGATCGTTCCCACGCTCCGCGTGGGAATGCCTCTAGGGACGCTCCGCGTTCCGGTTCTGAAGTGGACGCAGAGCGTCCGCGGCTGCATTCCCACGCAGAGCGTGGGAACGATCGGTGTGGCAGAGCTTGGCCAAACCAGTCAGCCACTTTGATGGCTTTGACCATTGCCCCAAACCCCGCTCAGCGCGACTATCCCTCTGTTGTTTACGGTTCCCCAACCTAATAAAAACACAGAGGGATTCTGGCAATGCGCGATTACTTGTCTGCCACCGCACAGTTCAACTATCAGCACACCGTGGATGCCGCACTCAGCGGTACGCTTGAAGCGCTCAACGCCTGCGTCGAATGTTGCGACCGCCATGCATTGCCGGGGCGCATCGCGCTGTTCTGGGAAGGGCGCGATGGCGCCAGTGCCTCGTACACCTTCAATGAATTGCAGGACAAAACCGCGCGTTTCGCCAATTTCCTCCTCGCTCAGGGCGTGCAGAAGGGCGACAAGGTCGCCGGCCTGCTGCCGCGCAACATCGAATTGCTCATCACCGTGTTCGCCACCTGGCGCATCGGCGCGGTGTATCAACCGCTGTTCACCGCGTTCGGCCCCAAGGCACTCGAACATCGCCTGAACAGTTCCGGCGCCAAAGTGGTGGTGACCGACGCGGTCAACCGGCCCAAACTTGCTGAGGTCGCCAACTGCCCGACACTGGTCACCGTCGGCGGCGCCAAGGGCCAGGGCATTGTCCGGGGCGATTTCAGTTTCTGGGCCGAACTGGCCAATTATTCCAATGCCTGCGAACCGGTGCTGCTGACCGGCGAAGACCCGTTCCTGCTGATGTTCACCTCGGGCACCACCGGTCCGTCGAAAGCGCTGTCGGTGCCGCTCAAAGCCATCGTCGCGTTCCAGAGCTACACCCGCGATGCCGTTGATCTACGCCCGCAAGATGCTTTCTGGAATGTCGCCGATCCGGGCTGGGCCTACGGCATCTATTTCGGCGTGACCGGCCCGTTGTCGATGGGCCACCCGATCACCTTCTACGATGGCCCGTTTACCCTCGAAAGCACCTGCCGGGTGATCAACAAATATGGCATCACCAACCTCACCGGTTCGCCGACTGCTTACCGTCTGCTGATTGCCGGCGGTGACGAGTTCGCCAAATCGATCAAGGGCAAGCTGCGCATCGTCAGCAGCGCCGGCGAGCCGCTGAACCCGGAAGTGATCCGCTGGTTCGCCGACAACCTCGATGTGGTCATTCACGACCATTACGGCCAGACCGAACTGGGCATGGTTCTGTGCAACCACCACGGCATCGACCACCCGGTTCACATCGGCGCCGCCGGTTTCGCTTCGCCGGGCCATCGCATCGTCGTACTCGATGACCAATACAACGAACTCGGTGTCGGCCAGCCCGGCATCCTCGCCATCGACCGGCCGAAGTCGCCGATGTGCTGGTTCGGTGGTTACGAAGGCGCGCCGACCAAAGCCTTCGTCGGCGACTATTACCTGAGCGGCGACACTGTGGAATGGAACCCGGACGGCAGCATCAGCTTCGTCGGCCGCAGCGACGATGTGATCACCACATCCGGCTATCGCGTCGGCCCGTTCGACGTCGAAAGCGCGCTGATTGAGCACCCGGCCGTGGTCGAGGCGGCAGTGGTCGGCAAACCGGACCCGGAACGCACCGAACTGGTCAAAGCCTTCGTCGTGCTCAGCGCGCAGTACCGCGCTTCGCCGGAACTGGCCGAAGAACTGCGCCAGCACGTGCGCAAGCGTCTCGCCGCGCATTCTTACCCGCGTGAAATCGAATTTGTCAGCGAATTGCCCAAAACCCCAAGTGGCAAATTGCAGCGCTTTATCTTGCGCAACCAGGAAATCGCCAAGGCTCAAGAGGCCGCGGCGCATAACGTTTCAGCGTGAACCCAAGGAAACCGTCATGCAGATCGAGAACAAGGTTTTTATCGTCACCGGCGGCGCCTCCGGCCTCGGTGCGGCCACCGCTGAATTGCTGGCGAATGCCGGCGCCAAAGTGATGCTGGTGGACATGAACGCCGAAGCGGTGGCCGCTCAGGCCCAGCGTCTGGGCGCGCAAAGCGTCGTCGCCGACATCAGCAACGAAGCCGCCGCCGAAGCCGCTGTGCAAGCGACTGTCCAGGCGTTCGGTAGCCTCAACGGTCTGGTCAACTGCGCCGGCATCGTCCGTGGCGAAAAAATCCTCGGCAAAAACGGCCCGCACGCACTGGCCAGTTTTGCTCAGGTGATCAACGTCAACCTCATTGGCAGCTTCAACATGCTGCGTCTGGCCGCTGCGGCCATCGCCGAAAGCGAAGCCAATGCCGACGGCGAGCGCGGCGTGATCATCAACACCGCCTCGGTGGCGGCGTTCGACGGTCAGATTGGCCAGGCAGCCTACTCGGCGTCGAAAGGTGCCATCGCCAGCCTGACCCTGCCGGCCGCCCGTGAGCTGGCACGTTTCGGCATCCGCGTAATGACCATCGCCCCGGGCATTTTCGAAACCCCGATGATGGCCGGCATGACCCCGGAAGTGCGCGACTCGCTGGCGGCCGGCGTACCGTTCCCGCCGCGCCTGGGCAAGCCTGCCGAATACGCTGCGCTGGTTCGGCATATCATCGAAAACAGCATGCTCAACGGTGAGGTGATCCGTCTCGACGGTGCCTTGCGCATGGCCGCCAAGTAAGGAGGATTTGTCATGACTATTTCCAACGATCCGATTGTCATCGTCAGCGCCGTTCGCACGCCGATGGGCGGCTTTCAGGGCGAACTGAAAAGCCTCACCGCGCCTCAGCTTGGCGCTGCCGCCATCAAAGCGGCGGTTGAACGCGCCGGTGTTGCCAGCGATTCGGTTGATGAAGTGCTGTTCGGTTGTGTACTACCCGCTGGCCTTGGTCAGGCGCCGGCACGGCAAGCGGCCCTGGGCGCCGGTCTGGATAAATCGACGCGCTGCACCACGGTCAACAAGATGTGCGGCTCGGGCATGGAAACCACCATTCTGGCCCACGACATGCTGATCGCCGGCAGCGCCGACGTGGTGATCGCCGGTGGTATGGAAAGCATGTCCAACTCACCGTATCTGCTGGATCGTGCCCGCGCCGGCTATCGCATGGGCCACGGCCGTGTGCTCGATTCGATGTTCCTCGACGGCCTCGAAGACGCCTACGACAAGGGTCGGCTGATGGGCACTTTCGCCGAAGATTGCGCCGAAACCAACCATTTCAGCCGCGAAGCGCAGGACGCGTTTGCCATCGCCTCGACCACCCGCGCTCAGCAGGCGATCAAGGACGGTAGCTTCAAGGACGAAATCGTCCCGCTGACCGTGACCGTCGGTAAAGAGCAGGTACTGATCAGCCATGATGAACAGCCGCCGAAAGCCAAACTGGACAAGATTGCCTCGCTGAAACCGGCGTTCCGCGAAGGTGGCACGGTGACGGCGGCGAACTCCAGTTCGATCTCCGACGGCGCAGCGGCGCTGGTGCTGATGCGTCAGTCGCAGGCGCAAAAACTCGGTCTGAAACCACTGGCGGTGATCCATGGCCACGCCGCGTTTGCAGATACCCCGGGCCTGTTCCCGGTGGCGCCAATTGGTGCGATCAAGAAGCTGATCAAGAAAACCGGTTGGTCGCTGGGCGACGTTGATCTGTTCGAGGTTAACGAAGCGTTTGCTGTGGTCGGTATGGCGGCGATGACTCACCTGGAAATTCCTCACGACAAGCTCAATGTGCACGGCGGCGCTTGTGCCTTGGGCCATCCGATCGGCGCCTCGGGCGCAAGGATTGTGGTGACACTGCTCTCGGCCCTGCGCCAAAGAAAGATGAAACGCGGGATTGCGGCGATCTGCATTGGCGGCGGTGAGGCAACGGCCATGGCCGTGGAATGCCTCTACTGAACACGCTCTGATCCCTGTGGGAGGGGGCTTGCTCCCGAAGAGGCCGTGTCAGTCACATTACTTCTGAATGACACACCGCTTTCGGGAGCAAGCCCCCTCCCATAGAGGATTGTGTTGTAACCCGGATTTAAGGATTCACCATGATTCCCAACGAAGACCAAACCCAGATCCGCGACATGGCCCGGCAGTTTGCCGAGGAACGCCTGAAGCCGTTCGCCGCCGAGTGGGATCGCGAGCACCGCTTCCCGAAAGAGGCCATCGGCGAGATGGCCGAGCTGGGCTTCTTCGGCATGCTCGTGCCGGAGCAGTGGGGCGGGTGTGACACCGGCTACCTGGCCTACGCCATGGCCCTGGAAGAAATTGCCGCTGGCGACGGCGCTTGCTCGACGATCATGAGCGTGCATAACTCGGTAGGTTGCGTGCCGATCCTCAAGTTCGGCAATGACGACCAACGTGAGCGCTTTCTCAAGCCGCTGGCCAGCGGCGCGATGCTCGGCGCGTTTGCCCTCACCGAACCACAAGCCGGTTCCGATGCCAGCAGCCTGAAAACCCGCGCACGTCTTGAAGGCGATCACTACGTGCTCAATGGCTGCAAACAGTTCATCACCTCCGGGCAAAACGCCGGGATCGTGATCGTATTTGCCGTGACCGACCCGAGTGCCGGCAAACGCGGGATCAGCGCGTTTATCGTGCCGACCGATTCGCCGGGTTACAAAGTCGCTCGCGTCGAAGACAAACTCGGCCAGCACGCCTCGGACACCTGCCAGATCCTCTTCGAAGACGTCAAAGTCCCGGTGGCCAACCGATTGGGCGAGGAGGGCGAAGGTTACAAGATTGCACTGGCCAACCTCGAAGGCGGGCGCGTCGGCATCGCCTCGCAAGCGGTGGGCATGGCCCGCGCCGCGTTTGAAGCGGCGCGTGACTACGCCCGCGAGCGCGACACCTTTGGCAAGCCGATCATTGAGCACCAGGCTGTGGCTTTTCGTTTGGCCGACATGGCCACGCAAATCGCCGTCGCCCGGCAGATGGTGCATTACGCAGCGGCCCTGCGTGACAGCGGCCAACCGGCGTTGGTCGAGGCTTCCATGGCCAAGCTGTTTGCCTCGGAAATGGCCGAGAAGGTCTGCTCGATGGCGTTGCAGACCCTTGGCGGTTACGGTTACCTCAACGACTTCCCGCTGGAGCGCATCTACCGCGACGTGCGTGTCTGCCAGATCTATGAAGGCACCAGTGATATTCAGCGCATGGTTATTTCGCGCAATCTTTGAGAAGGAATTTTGTTCATGACTTACGAAACGATTCTGCTGGAAACCCACGGCCGTGTTGGCCTGATCACCCTCAACCGGCCGCAGGCGCTGAACGCCCTGAATGCGCAACTGGTCAGCGAAGTGAACGCCGCGCTTGATGGTCTGGAGGCCGATGCGAATATCGGTTGCATCGTCATCACCGGTTCAAAAAAAGCCTTCGCTGCCGGTGCCGACATCAAGGAAATGGCCGACCTGACTTACCCGCAGATCTACATGGATGATCTGTTCAGCGACAGCGATCGTGTGGCCAACCGCCGTAAGCCGATCATCGCTGCAGTCAACGGCTTCGCCCTGGGGGGCGGCTGTGAGCTGGCGTTGATGTGCGACTTCATTCTGGCCGGCGACAACGCCAAATTCGGCCAGCCGGAAATCAACCTCGGCGTCTTGCCGGGCATGGGCGGCACCCAGCGCCTGACCCGTGCGGTGGGCAAGGCCAAGGCCATGGAAATGTGCCTGAGCGGGCGCTTGATTGATGCGGTGGAAGCCGAACGTTGTGGCATCGTCGCGCGGATCGTGCCGAGTGATGAATTGCTCGATGAAGCGCTGAAGGTGGCCGCAGTAATCGCCAGCAAGTCGCTGCCGATTGCGATGATGGTCAAGGAAAGTGTGAACCGTGCGTTTGAGGTCAATTTGACGGAAGGCGTGCGCTTCGAGCGCCGGGTGTTCCATGCGGCGTTTGCCACGCAGGATCAGAAGGAAGGCATGGCGGCGTTTGTGGCCAAGCGTGCGCCGGAGTTTACCGGTAAGTGATGCGTCGCCCCGGCTGACGCCTTCGCGAGCAGGCTCGCTCCCACATTGGTTCTGCGTTGTACGCAAATCTCCTGTGGGAGCGAGCCTGCTCGCGAAGCTTTTGAGGCCAGATCAAAAGATCATAGCCTCGTTCCACTCGACAGCTCCTTCAGGGTTAGAGTTGGTAGTTTTTCAGTTCGCGGGCAATCACCATCCGCTGAATCTCGCTCGACCCTTCATAGATCTGGGTAATCCGCGCATCGCGGTAGTATTTCTCGACCGGATAGTCCTCCAGATACCCATACCCGCCATGAATCTGAATCGCTGACGAACAGACCTTTTCGGCCATTTCCGAGGCGAACAATTTGGCCTGCGAAGCCTCCGACAAACACGGCTTGCCCGCCGTGCGCAGCCGCGCCGCATGCAGAATCATCAGCCGCGCCGCGTTCAATTGCATGTGCATGTCGGCCAGCAGATTGGCGATGCTCTGATGTTCGTTGATCGGCTTGCAGAACTGCACCCGATCACGGGAATACGCCAGCGCCGCTTCAAACGCCGCACGGGCGATGCCCAACGCTTGCGCGGCAATGCCGATGCGTCCGCCTTCAAGGTTGGACAGGGCAATGGCCAAGCCTTTGCCGCGTTCACCCAGCAGGTTGGCCTCGGGAATGCTGCAGTTGTTCAGCGTCACCGCGCAGGTGTCGGAGGCGCGGATGCCCATCTTGTGTTCGGTGCGATCAACGATGAAACCTGGGGTGTTGGTCGGCACCAGAAACGCGGAAATGCCTTTCTTGCCCAGATCCGGATCGGTCACCGCAAACACGATCGCCAGTTTCGCTCGTTTGCCGTTGCTGACAAATTGCTTGGCGCCGTTGATCACCCATTGGCCGTCACGCAGTTCGGCGCGGGTGCGCAGGTTGTGTGCTTCGGAGCCGGCCTGGGGTTCGGTCAGGCAAAAGCAACCGATGGTTTGGCCGCTGGCCAGATCCGCCAGCCAGGTTTGTTTCTGTGCTTCACTGCCGTAGTTGAGCACCGGGCCGCAGCCAACGGAGTTGTGGATGCTCATGAACGCACCGGTCGCACCATCACCGGCGGAAATCTCTTCCACCGCCAGCGCATAGGCTACGTAGTCGACGTAAGTGCCGCCCCATTCTTCAGGGACGACCATGCCCAGCAGACCCAGTTCACCCATCTTTGACACCAGGGCGTCATCGATCCACCCGGCCTTTTCCCAGGCTTGCGCATGGGGCGCGATTTCGCCACGGGCAAAGTCCCGGGCCATGTCGCGGATCATCACTTGCTCTTCAGTCAGTTCGAGATCGTGCATGGCTCAGCTCCCGCTCTCATCAAACCCGTGGAAGAAACTCGCGACGTGGCTTGCGTCCAGTGCAGCAAGGGTGGGCGGGTTCCAGCGAGGTGTCTTGTCTTTGTCGATCAGCAGGGCGCGCACGCCTTCGATCAAATCGCCACGGGCGAACCATTGGAGATCCAGGTGCAGCTCCAGAGCGAAGCAATGTTCCAGGCTCAGATGCCGGCCACGACGGAGCATTTCCAGGGTCACGGCCATGGCTAATGGCGAACGGGTTTGCAGCAGGTCAGCGGTGCTGGTCGCCCATAGGTGGCTGTCGGCAACGGTCACCTCGCGCAGTTGTTCGACCATGCTCGGCACGTCCGGCAGCGCGAAGAAATGGTCGATGGCCGGGCGCAAGGCTTGGAGCGGCGCATCGGGCAGCGTTTGTACCGCGTGTTTGGCCAGCAGGTTTTGCAAGGTCTTGAGCGGCGTGTCCTGCCATTCCATCTGGTCGAGTTTTTCATCGAGCAGTGCCAACTTACTGCTGTCCAGATACCAGTCAGCCAGTCCGCAATACAGCGCATCGGCGGCGCGAATCTGCACACCGCTGACGCCCAGATAAATCCCCAGCTCACCGGGAATGCGCGGCAGGAAATAGCTGCCGCCGACGTCCGGGAAATAACCGATGGCCACTTCCGGCATCGCCAGACGGCTTTTCTCGGTGACCACGCGCAGATCGGCGCCTTGCACCAGCCCCATGCCGCCGCCGAGGACAAAGCCGTCCATCAAGGCCAGCACCGGTTTGCGGTAGTGGTGAATCGTCAGGTCGAGGGCGTATTCCTCGACGAAAAAATCTTCGTGCAGCGTGTCGCCGCTCTTGTAACTGTCGTAGAGCGAACGAATGTCGCCGCCAGCGCAAAAGGCTTTTTCACCGGCACCGCGCAGCACCACTGCGTGGACATGGGTGTCGGTAGCCCAGGCGTCGAGCTGCTGTTGCAGCAGGCGAACCATGTCGAGGGTAATGGCGTTGAGGCCGGTGGGGCGGTTGAGGGTCAGGTGACCGATGTGGTTGCGAACCTCGGCCAGCACTTCGTGTTGCGTGGCATCCATGGACTGAGTCCCCGGGGATGAAGCCTGAGCAGTCATCACTAACTCCCTGCTTTTATTGTCTTTATTCGAGAAGCTCGCGCGCGAGCGTTAGCCGATCGTAGCAGTGCAAATTTGCCGTGTACAACCGGGATATTCGCAGGGGGAGTTTGCGTTTTTACCTTGGTCGAAAATGTGTGCGCTCCTACACGGGTTCAGGTGAAGGTTTGGGTAATGCTGCGCCGTTTTGCGTGCCGTTCGCTGGCGTGGATCAGTTGTTCGAGGTCTTCGGGAGTGACGTCGATGAAGGCTTCCATGTCGGCCAGGGCCCGTTTCAGGTCTTCGGCGGTGATAGCCTGAGTGTCGACCGGGGCAACCGCCGGCGCAGGTTCGGCGGGACGTTTTGGATAGCGAATGCGCGTCAGGTTGTTGTAGGCCAGCGCGCTGGCAAGCATGCACGCGGCGCCGAGCATCACCGGCGCCATGGCTTGCCAGTCCAGGGCGATGGTTGCGGGGTCGGCGAGAACCAACGTCAATGCCAAAGCTCCCGCCGGCGGGTGCAGACAACGCAGCCAGCACATCAGGATCAAGGCCATGCCCGCCGCCAGACAGGCGCTGCCGAGGGTTCGGCCGAGCACATGGGCGACCAGCAACGCCATGACGCCGGCACACAGATAACCACCGAGAATCGACCATGGCTGGGCGAGGGCGCCGGAGGACACGGCAAACAGCAACACTGCCGATGCACCCAGCGGCCCGATCAGGTGATAAGCCACCTCGTGACCAAACACCTGAGCGCACAGCCACACACTGAACAACGTGCCCAATGCCATGCCGATTGCGGCGCGGCTCCATTCGGTGGGGCGAGTGTTGATGGCGGCGGGCAACCAGCGAGCGAGCATGTAAAAACGATCCTGTAAAAAATGGCGGGCAAAAAAAAGGACTTGTCCGGCAATCCGGAAAGCCCTCGAAACGTTCCAACTATTGGGGGAGGAACGCGCACAGTGTGCCGATCTATCTCGATGCTGACAAATTCATATTAATGCAGTTTGAGTGCATTATTTTTGAATTGAAGCAACCCTTCGTCCGCTGACGAAACACAAGTACCCGCCTAATGCGGCGAGCGCACTCAGGGCATAAAACATGCTCGGCGCCGGTGTGTGCATCAGTAGAAACCCACACATCACCGGGCTCGCTGCACCGCCCAGCGCCGCCAGGTTCTGCGCGCCGTAATAACTGCCACGCAGTTCCTCCGGGGCGAGGGTGTCAACGAAAAGGAAATCCGCCGGGTAAATGATCATCTCGCCGAGGGTGAAGATAAACATCGCCACACACCAGCCAATCAGGCTGTCGGCGAAGCTGAAGCCGATCAGCCCGACGATGAACAGCGCCGTGCCCCCGGCAATCCAGTGTCGCAGGTGCTCGCGCTTGAGCAAGCGGCCGATCTGGTACTGCAGCAAAATCACCGTGATCGCGTTGCAGGCAAGCAGCGCGGCCATGGTGTCCAGTGTTTGTTGCTGGGTGTGCGTCACTAGCAGGTATTGCGACAGGTACAAAGTGAAGCGTCCGTGCACCAGTGTGCTGAGCAGGCAACCGAGGACGAACAGGATCATCGTGCGGTCGTTTTTCAGGATGATCAGCGTCTTCAGAAAGCTTTGCGGTTGGCCGACCGTGCTTATCGGGCGCACCTCTCTGGTAGCGCCGAGCAGCAGGAAAATGCTGCCGATGGCAATCGCCCCGGCGACGATAAAAGGGGCTGACGGTTGCACCCCGGCAATCACCACGCCAATCATCGGGCCGACGGCGTAACCGATGTTGGTCAGCGTGTAATTCAGGGAAAACGCCTTGACCCGTTGGCCCAATGGCAGATTTTCGCTGAGGATCGCCTTGGAGCAGATCAGGAACAGCGCCGACGCGGTTTCGCTGATGATCAGCACCAGCGTGACCAGGTACAGGTCCTGCGCGAAGGTCAGGAGGATCAGACCGATGCCGCTCGACAGCATGGTCAGAATCAGCAACCGGCGTTTATCCAGCTTATCGATGATGTAGCCACCATACAGCGACAGCAGCGTCGCGTTGAACACCGCAACGCCCAACAACAGGCCGACATCCTGTGGGTCAAGTCCGAGTTTGTTGCTGAGGAACAAGGTCAGCAGCGGGCTGATCAGGGCGCGGCTGATGACGACGGTCAGCGAGCTGATCATCAACCGGCGAATGAGGCGCGAATAGGTGGCCACGAAGAGGTCAATGTCCTTATTTCAAAATGCGCGAGCGGGCGTGGTCAGTGTCACGGCGCGCAACAGTCTGCTACGCGCGAATTCAACGGCCACTGATACAGTCAGAGCCCTTGTTGCAAAGCCGGATCATCAGGATTCATCTGCTCCAGCTGGGCCAACAGAATCTGCACGTTCTGCAATTGCCCGCTTTCCTTCCAATAGTTGATCAGCAACACCCGCGCCTTGCGATCGGCGGGATGGCGCTGAACGATCTCCTGCAATTGCTTCTGCGCCGCTTCCAGCTCTTCGGCGCCGTGCAGGGTGGTGGCAAGGTCGTAGCGGTAATCCTTGTTGTCCGGCTCCAGCTCCACGGCTTTGGACAAACCGAGCAGGGCATATTCGCGTTGCCCGTGATGCAGCAGCCACAAACCCAGAGCATGTTGCAGATAAGCAGAGTCTGGCTGCGCTTTAAGCTGTTGCGCGAGCAACTGTCGGGCGGCATCGCTCTGACCCTGGCGATCAAGCACATCGATCTGCATCACCAGCGCCGGCAAGTTGCCGGGTTCCAGACGCAGGGTATTGTCCAGCGCAGTCTGCGCCTCTTTGAGTTCGGCGTTATGCAGATGCAGACGGGCCAATTGCGCGTAGGTGGCGGCGCTTTCGGGTTCGCCTTTAAGCGCCTGTTCCCAGCCATCGATCGCTTGCTGCAACGGTGCGAAATACAGGCCCAGCTCATCTGGCGTCAGGCCGAGTAATGCGTTGATCGCGGCGAAGCGCACGGTTTGCTCTTCGTCGTCGAGCAACGGCCCGAGCAACAGGCTGCGTTGCCCGCCCGGTACCAATCCGACAATGCTTTTGATGGCTGCCAGGCGCACTTCGGGGGCTTCGTTGAGCAGGTCGGCGTCGGCCAGTTTCAGGGCTTGCGGGCTCGGATAATTAAGCAGTTCGGCATGCAGCCAGATCCGCCGTTTGACCGACAGGTCGGGACGGCCCAATTGCTGATACAACTGACGCGCCGCGCCCGGTTGTCCGGCACGAGCGGCGGCCAGCGCTTCGCTGTAGCCGTGTTTGATCGCCTCGGGCACCACGGGCGCGGTGCTGCGCAGGGACAACCAGCCGATGAGTATGACGAGTACGAGGCCAAGGCTGATAAACAGATAGCGGCGCGATTGAGGCATGCAGATTTCCGGAAGCTTTCGTACTGGAGCAGAGCAGCAAGCTTCGGTCAGCTCGGGCCGTGAGTCAAACCCTGTGCATGCGAAACGCCCTACAAACTGCGTCGACTCTGTGAACCTCCATGCGTCGATGCAGTGTCTACGCTTGGTGAAGTTGTTTCGACGAGTGCGCCCATGCAAGCCCTGTTGATTTATTTCAAGGCAGTGACTCATCCCGGTCAGGCCATCCTGCTGTTTGCCCTGCGTACCATTGTGGCGGGGTTGCTGACCCTGTACCTGGCGTTTGTGTTCGATCTTGATCAGCCCAAGTGGTCGATCATGGCCGTCGTCATTGTCAGTCAGCCGCTCGCAGGGATGGCACTGGCGCGCAGTTTTGGTCAGGTGATCGGCACTACCCTGGGCGCGGCGGTAGCGGTATTGATCATGTCGATATTTCCCCAGGCACCTTTGCCGTTCATTACCACGCTGGCACTGTGGCTGGCGCTGTGCACGGCCGGCGGTACGTTGCTGCGCTACACCAGCTCTCAAGCGTTTGTGCTCAGCGGGTATACGGCGGTGGTAGTGGCATTACTGGCAGTTCCCGATCAGGACGGCACGTTTCTGCTGGCCGTCACCCGTGTTACCGAAACCTTGCTGGCCGTGGCGTGTGTCTGCGTGGTCAGCCTGCTTACGGCGCGCCCGCAAGCCGTTGCCACGGGTTACTTCGCCAAAGTCGATCAGGTGATCAAACTGGCAGCCAGCCATGCCGCTGCGGTGCTGCGCACGGAGGAAAGTGAAGACGATTTCCAGCGTCGACAAATGCGCTTGCTCGCTGAAATCAGTGCTCTGGAGGGTTTACGTCGGCATTTGTACTTCGATGCGCCACGTTTGCGCAGCGCCAATAACCTGGTGCTGTTGTTGGGTAATCAACTGATGCTGCTGACCTCGCGCCTGACCGCCTTACGGCATCAGCGTGAACTGCTGACTGAGCGCTGGGAGGGCGATCTGCCGCTGGACATCCAGCGTCTGCGGGCCGAGGAACTGGCACTGTTCGACCAGTTGGCGGAGCAGGGCAGGTCGCTGCCTGCGGCGTCGCGCCATCAATTTTTCACGCTGCAGCAGCAGTTCGAGGCGCTGGCTTACGAGGCCGAGCAACTGACCGAAGACATGAGCGCCACCCTGCGTTCACTGGCCTGGGCGTTGCGCTGGGAACAGGCGCGGCTGTTACAGCAATTCGAACAGATTCTGGAATTGAGCGAGGCCATACAGGAAGGGCGCGAGGCCAGTTGCCTTTACCGAGGGCAGTCCAATCCTTTGCATCTGGATTTCACGCTGGCCTCGATGAACGCAATCCGCGCCTTTACCGCGTTGCTGGTTGCCGGCTTGATCTGGATCGAAACCGCTTGGGACGGTGCACGGGGCGGCATGATTTTGGTGGGGATTCTCTGTTCGCTCATGGCGACCTTCCCGCGACCGTTGATGGCCGCGCAGAGTTACGCTCGCGGGTTGGGGCTGGCCCTCGTGGTATCGGCGTTCTATCAGTTCATGCTGGTGCCGGCGATCAGTGATTTCGAGCTATTGGCCTTGCTTCTTGCACCGTTGCTCTATGTGATCGCGGTCGGCATCGCGAGCCCGGCTACAGCGGGAATCGGCATGGGGCTGGGGTTGTCGAGTTTTCTCCTGCTCGGCCCGCAGAATGTCGGCACTGGACAGAACACCGCGATTCAATGGTTCGAGTTCGCCGGTGCGTATGTCAGCGCGGCGATGCTGGCGCTGATGGTCTATGCGTGGATTTTTCCGTTCCGGCCGGCATGGCGCATTCGTCGTCTCTATAACGAAGCGCGGGAGCAGGTCTACCAACTGACCAAGGCGCCGGCCACCGATGAACAACAATTTGCCTTCGAAAGCCGCATGGTCGATCGCCTGACCAGCATGCTGGGCTTGCTGCCTGCCGTGGATGACCGCCCCACGCAGCAACTGTATGAAGTCAGTCTGGCCTGCGTGGCACTGGGTGTGGCAATGCACCAGCTCAGGCAACAGGCGCAGAACAATGCGCTGTTGACGGACGCTTACAGTCAACGCTTGTCCTCGGCGTTACGCAGGACCGGACGCCTTGTGGCAGGGCGTCAGGGCGCGCAACTGGCGCCGGTGCTCGCGGCCCTTAATACACTGGGCGATGAGCTGGATGATCTGCACGTCGCCAGCCATGAACATCTATGGGCGGTGTTTCGCATGCGTGTGGCCCTGCTGATTGTCGTGTCATTCCTCGAACGCCACGGCGAACACCTGCAACACAATACCCCCGTAGGAGAACCGGCCCTTGCCCATTGATTTCGAGATTGGTGGCGTTTATCTGCCGCCCATTGCCCAGGCCTTGCTGCTGGCCATACCGATTTTCATGCTGTTGGACGGGTGCTTGCGGCGCTTGGGTGTATTGCGTCTGGTCTGGCACGAAGCGCTGTTCGAAGGCGCGCTGTATGCCTGCGTCTGTGCCGCGCTGATTTTGTTGATGGGAGCCTGATGCCTTGAAAGTGTTAATCGCTCGATCGATGACCCTGGCAGTGGTGCTGCTGGCCCTCGTGCTCGGCTGGTTTGCCTGGGAGCATTACACCCGTGCACCGTGGACTCGAGACGCTCGGATCAGGGCGGATGTGGTGACGCTGTCGGCGGATGTTTCGGGGCGCATCGTCAGCCTCGCGGTGCAGGACAACCAGCATGTCGACAAGGGCCAGTTGCTGATGGAGATCGACCCGGCGCGCTACCAATTGGCGGTAGAGCATTCGCGGCGCTCGGTTGAGGTGGCGAAGGCGACGCTGGGGCAGTCGCAAGCCGCGATCGTTGCCAGTGAAGCTCTGCTTAAGCAGCGCCAGAGCGAAGAGCGGCGCCGGCGTACGCTCAAGCAGGGGTTTGCGATCTCCGGCGAAGAATGGGAGAAATCCAGTACCGACGTGGCTGTGGCTCAGGCGGATCTGTTGCGCAATCAAGCCAACCTCGGACTGGCCGAGGCCAATGTGCAATTGGCGATTGCCGCACTGACCCAGGCTGAACTGGATCTGCAGCGTACCCGCGTCGAATCCCCGGTCAGTGGCTACGTGACCAATCTGCTGACACGCCAGGGCGATTACGCCGTGGCCGGTGGCGCCTTGTTGGCACTGGTGGACAGCGATTCGTTCTACGTCAGTGGCTATTTTGAAGAAACCAAGTTGCCGCGCATCGAGGAGGGCGATCGAGTGCGCATTCAATTGATGAGCGGGGAAACCTTCGGCGGCACGGTACAGAGCATCGCCTTCGCTATTGCTGACCGGGAGAACGCACAGGGCAGTCGACTGCTGGCGAACATCAACCCGAGCTACACCTGGGTGAAACTGGCGCAGCGGGTGCCGGTGCGGATCGAGATTGACAAGGACTACGCCGGCAAAAACCGCCTGCGCGCCGGTACAACCGCCACCGTCAGTGTTCTGGAGGCACAAAAAAGCCCCGCGACCGAATGATACGCGGGGCAAAAAATTGGTTGGTTGCGGCCAACCAAAGGAGCTCTTTAACAACCTTTACTGACTGGCGACCTGCTCCGGTTGCCAGCCACCACCCAGGGCCTTGTAGATTGCGACAACGCCGCGATACAGATCGACTTCGGCCTGGGCCTGACTGTCTTCGGCGTTCAACCGTTCACGCTGCGCGTCGAGCAATACGAGGAAGTCCGTGGTGCCTTCGCGATAGCGAATCTCGGCCAGATCGGCAGCCTTGCGGCTCGATTCACTCTGACGGATCAGCGAGATCAACCGTTGCTGCCGTTTGCCGTAGTCGCTGAAGGCGTTTTCCGACTCTTCCAGTGCCAGCAGCACTTGTTGCTCGTAGGTCGCCAGCGCGCCCTCGGCGTCCGCATCGGCACCGCGCAAACGCGCCCGCACGCTGCCAAGGTCGAACGCCGCCCAGGTGATGCTCGGGCCCAGTGCCCAGGCATTGGCTGCCGATGAACCGATCTGCGAACCACGTCCGGCGGTCCAGCCCAGAAAACCACTGAGACTGACCCGAGGGAACAGGTCCGCTTTGGCCACACCAATACGTGCCGTGGCAGAGGCCAGTTGGCGTTCGGCACTGAGGATGTCCGGCCGACGTTGCAACAGTTCGCCCGGATTACCGATAGGCAGAGCCTTGGCAATCGCCGGCAAGTCTTTAGGACTCAGGTCCACCGTCAGCTTGTCCGGGCGTTCACCCAGCAGGGTGGCGATGCGGTTTTTCTGCCGAACCTGCTCTGCCTGCAATTGCGGCACGCTGGCTTCAACCGACGCCAGGCGCGCGTCGGCACGTTCGACATCGAGCTGATCGCCAACGCCGGCATCACGCAGGCTGATGGTGATCTTGCGCGACTCCTGCTGGTTGTTCAGGTTGGCCACGGCGATCTTCTCGCGCAGTTGCGCACCACGCAGTTGACCGTAAGCGTCCACCAGTTCGGCAATCATGGTGACTTGCAGTTGGTAAAGATCAGCTTCGGCGGCCTGCTGGTCGGCGTCGCTGGCTTCCAGATTGCGCTGGATACGGCCAAACAAGTCCAGTTCCCAGGCCATGTCCAGACCCAGGTCATAGCGTTCGCTATTGACCCGGTTGGTGGTCTGGCCGGGGATCTGGCCCTTGGCCAGATCACTGCTGGCGCGGCTGGTGATGGTCGGCATCGCATCGTTGCTGGCGTCGTCGCGGATGGCGCGGGCGGCTTTCCAGCGGGCGAACGCAACACGCAGTTCACGGTTGCCTTGCAGCGATTGCGTCACCAACTGGCTGAGGGTCGGATCATCAAATTGCTGCCACCAGATGCCTTCGAACTTCGACCGGTCAAAGTTCTTCTGTCCGTTGGCACCGTCGGTGGCGGTCGTGATGTTGGCCGCCTCCGTCGCTGGGGTCTTGTAGTCGGGGCCGACGGCGCAGGCACTCAGGGCCAGCACCAGCAGACTCGGCAGGAAGACTTTCAGACTCATTGTTGCGCCTCCAGTTTCAGGGCTTTTGCCGCTTTGCGGGCTTCACCGCGTTCGACAAAGTTACGGATCAGTACGTAGAACACTGGCGTCAACAGCAGACCGAAGAAGGTCACCCCGAGCATCCCGGAGAACACCGCCACACCCATGGCGTGACGCATCTCGGCACCGGCACCGCTGGAGAACACCAGTGGCACCACACCCATGATGAACGCGAAGGAGGTCATCAGGATCGGCCGCAGACGCAGACGGCAGGCTTCCAGCACCGCAGCGAGCGGGTCGAGGCCTTCTTCCTGTTTATCCTTGGCGAATTCGACGATCAGAATCGCGTTCTTACACGCAAGCCCCACCAGTACGATCAAACCGATCTGGGTGAAGATGTTGTTGTCACCGCCCGAGATGATCACTCCGGTGATGGCCGACAGCAGGGTCATCGGTACGATCAGGATTACCGCCAGTGGCAGGCTCCAGCTTTCGTATTGAGCAGCGAGTACCAGGAACGCCAGCAGTACGCACAGAGGGAACACGAACAGCGCGGTGTTGCCGGACAGAATCTGCTGGTACGTCAGGTCGGTCCACTCGTAGGTCATGCCGTTCGGAAGTTCTTCCTTGAGCAGTTTCTCGATGGCTTTTTCCGCCTGGCCGGAGCTGTAGCCGGGGGCTGCTGCACCGTTGATTTCTGCGGTGATAAAACCGTTGTAGTGCATGACGCGATCGGGGCCCGAGGTGTCGCTGACCTTGATGAAGGTCGCCAGCGGGATCATTTCGCCTTTGTTGTTGCGCACTTTCAGCTGGCCGATCTGGTCGGATTCGAGGCGGAACTGTTGCTCGGCCTGAACGTTGACCTGATAGGTACGGCCGAAACGGTTGAAGTCGTTGGCATACAGCGAACCCAGATAGATCTGCAGGGTGTCGAAGATGTCACTGACGGCCACGCCATGGGTCTTGGCTTTTTCCCGGTCGATAGCGGCATCGACCTGCGGCACGTTCACGGTGTAGCTGGTGAACAGGCCGGCCAGTTCCGGTACGTTGTGGCTTTTGTTGATGATGTTCATGGTTTCTTTGTACAGCTCGTCGTAGCCCAGGTTGCCCCGGTCTTCGATTTGCAGACGGAAACCACCAATGGTGCCCAGCCCTTGTACCGGCGGGGGCGGGAAGATCGCCATGTACGCTTCTTGAATGTTCGCGTACTGGCCGTTCAGGGCGCCGGCAATCGCACCGGCGGACATGCTCGGATCTTTACGTTCGTCGAACGGTTTCAGGGTCACGAACACGATGCCGGCGTTCGGGCTGTTGGTGAAGCCGTTAATCGACAGGCCCGGGAACGCGACGGCACTTTCCACGCCTGGTTGTTTCAGGGCGAGGTCGGACATGCGCTTGATCACATCTTCGGTGCGATCCAGGCTCGAAGCGTCCGGCAATTGCGCGAAGGCCACCAGGTATTGCTTGTCCTGGCCGGGGACGAAACCGGTCGGGGTGCTGGAGAAACCGAAGAAGGTCAGTACCATCAGCCCTGCATACAGCAGCAGAGCAATGCCGCTGCTGCGGATAACCCGGCGCACGGTGCCGACGTAGCCATGGCTGGCCCGATCAAAGAAGCGGTTGAACGGACGGAACAACCAGCCACCGAAGAGCTTGTCGAGCACCTTGGAGAAGCGGTCTTTTGGCGCGTCATGGCTTCTCAGCAACACAGCGGCCAGTGCTGGCGACAGAGTCAGCGAGTTGAACGCCGAGATCACCGTCGAGATGGCAATCGTCAGTGCGAACTGCTTGTAGAACTGGCCGGTGAGACCGGAAATGAATGCCGCCGGAATAAATACCGCACACAGCACCAGTGCCGTGGCAACGATCGGGCCGGTCACTTCACGCATGGCGCGCTTGGTGGCTTCGACCGGTGTCAAACCGAGTTCGATGTTCCGTTCGACGTTCTCCACCACCACGATGGCGTCGTCCACCACAATACCGATGGCCAACACCAGGCCGAACAGTGACAAGGCGTTGAGCGAGAAGCCGAACAGGTGCATGACTGCAAACGTACCGATCAACGATACCGGCACCGCCACCAATGGAATGATCGAGGCACGCCAGGTCTGCAGGAACAGGATCACCACCAGCACCACGAGGATCAAGGCTTCGAAGAGGGTGTGAACCACTGCCTCGATCGAGCCGCGTACAAAGATCGTCGGGTCATAGACGATGCTGTAGTCCATGCCTTGCGGGAAGCCTTTCTTCAACTCGTCCATCTTCGCCCGGACTTCGTTCGAGATGTCGATGGCGTTGGAGCCTGGACGCTGGAAGATCGGGATCGCTACAGCGGGCTGGTTGTTCAGTAACGAGCGCAGGGCGTATTGACTGGAGCCCAGTTCAACGCGAGCAATGTCTTTGAGGCGAGTGATTTCACCGTTGTCGCCTGCGCGAATGATGATGTTCTCGAACTCTTCCTCGGTAACCAGACGCCCCTGAGTGTTGACCGACAGCTGGAAGCTCTGGGCATTCGGGGCAGGGGGCGCACCGAGTTGGCCGGCAGCGACTTGACGGTTCTGTTCACGAATCGCGGTGACCACATCAGTGGCGGTCAGGTTGCGCGAAGCGGTCTTGTTCGGGTCGAGCCAGACACGCAGCGAGTAGTCGCCCATGCCGAACAGCTGCACGTCACCGACACCGCCCAGACGAGCGAGCTCATCCTTGATGTTGAGGATCGCGTAGTTGGACAAGTACAGCATGTCGTAGCGCTTGTCCGGCGAGGTCAAGTGCACAACCATGGTCAGGTCGGGAGAAGCCTTGTCGACAGTGATACCGATGCGCGTCACTTCTTCTGGAAGCTTCGGCTCGGTACGGGTCACCCGGTTTTGCACCTGCACCTGCGCGTTGTCCAGGTCAGTGCCCAGCGCGAAGGTGATGGTCAGGGTGATCTTGCCGTCAGCGGTGGATTGCGAGGACATGTACAGCATGTTCTCGACGCCGGTGATGGCTTGCTCCAGCGGAGCGGCCACGGTTTCACCGATGACTTTAGGGTTGGCACCCGGGAAGTTGGCTCGTACCACCACGGTCGGTGGCACGACTTCCGGGTATTCACTGATCGGCAGCTGGAACAGCGAGATTGCACCGGCGATCAGGATCAGCAGCGACAGCACCGCTGCGAAGATCGGCCGTGAAATGAAGAATTGGGAAAAATTCATCGGAGTTGTCGTCCCTTAACCGCGTGGGGGCGTAGCAGCCAGCTTCACAACCGCACCGGACGCACCTTTGGCGGGGGCGACTTTGGGCAGGTTGCTGGCTTCCAGCGCTTGACGTTGTTGAGCGAGAGCCGCGATGGTTTGTTCGCTGGCCATCGGCACCACTTCAGGGGTGACCGGTGAGCCAGGACGAACCCGTTGCAGACCCTTGACGATGATCGTGTCGTCCTTGTTCAGGCCGGTGCGCACGATGCGCAGGCCTTCGATCTTCGGACCGAGTTCGACGGGGCGATAAGCGGTTTTGTTGTCTGCGTCCATCACCAGCACGAACTTCTTGCCCAAGTCGGTACCGACGGCTTCGTCATTGATCAGCATGGCGTTGTAGGTGCCGCTGCCGACCAGTTTCAGCCGTGCGTACAGACCCGGTGTGTAGGTGCCATCGCTGTTGTCGAACACCGCGCGACCACGGATGGTGCCGGTTTTCGGGTTGACCTGGTTGTCGACGAAGTTCATCTGGCCCAGGTGCGTGTTACCGTCTTCATTGGACAGCCCCATGTACACCGGGGTTGTAGCGCCGCGCTGACCCTGACGAGCGAGCTGGGTATATTTGAGGAATACACGTTCGTCAGCGTCGAAGTAGGCGTAGACCTTGTCAGTGGAGACCACGCTGGTGAGCGCGGTGGTGTCGGCGGTCACCAGGTTGCCGGCGGTGATTTCCGCGCGGCTGACACGGCCGCTGATCGGCGAAGTGACGCGGGTGAAGCTCAGATTCAGTTTGGCCAGATCCAGTTGCGCTTGCAGGGCGCCCACGGCGGCGCGGGCTTCCTGTGCGGCGCTAGTGCGCGAGTCGGCCAGTTCGGCGGAAATGGCGTTGCTGGCACGCAGACGTTCGCCACGACCGGCTTCGTTTTCACTGCGAGTGGCGTTGGCGCGCGATTGTGCGACCAGGGCTTCGAGGCGGCGCACCTCAGCCTGGAACGGACGCGGATCGATCTGGAACAGCAGGTCACCTTTCTTCACCAGCGCGCCTTCAGTGAAGGCCACCTGGTCGATCTGACCGGAGACCCGAGGACGGATTTCAACGGTTTCCGGCGCTTCGAGGCGCCCGGTAAATTCGTCCCACTCGTTGACCGGTTGTTCGAGCACTTTGGCCACGCTGACTTTCGCAGCGGGCAGGGTGGCGGCAGTCTCCGGAGTCTTGCCGCAGGCGCTCATCACCAGTACGGCCAACAGGGCCAACGGGAAGCGCAAATGTTTGAGTGACTGTTCCATGGATGCATCCGCCAATGTATTGAAGATGGGCGGATGATGCTCGGCAGGGGTGGTATGGCACGAATCGAATGAAGCAAAGGTAACTATCATTCGGAATGATATAAGACCGATGCCAGCCCTCTAGAATGCGCCTTTCGTTAGGGTGCTATCAATATCCTTAATGAAAGTTTCATGCGTGAGGGCCTGTCGTCACGTGGCGCACCCATAAGAGCGCGCGCCACTTCCAGAACGAATCAGAAGTTGTACTTGACGCTCGTCATGATATTGCGCGGTGCGCCGAAAACGCCGTACAGACCGGACTGGCTGAATGACTCGCGATCAAACACATCGTTCAGGATTGCGGCTATTGCGAGAGAAAACAGGGTTGATTTGTGGCAACATGCCATTATTGTTGGCTGCTATTTCTCCTCAATGTCTTCGAGGTCGTCAAGCGTCTCGCTGCGGTTATCCAATACTCTGATTCATTACAAGGACCGTTATATGAACCAAGCCGTGAACGAACGGCAGTTTGCCCATCTGTCGCTGGACGTGGAGGGCATAACCGTTGCTTCCACGAACCTGGAAAACGTATTCAACGCCAGGAAGATTCTGTCCAGCGACGGCAGCTGTATATTCGGCAACCTGCGTTTGCCTGAATATCAACGACCCTATCGCTGGAGCGAAGAACAGCTCGGACGGTTGCTGGATGATTTACGGGATTTCTTCGGCACCGATGCACCGGGCCACGATTTCTACCTCGGCAGCCTCATCCTGCACCAGCAGGGTGGCGACGGCCGTGAGCGGGGCACTCTGAATATCATCGACGGCCAACAGCGCATCACCAGTCTGGCGTTGCTGCATTGCCTGCAGAAAGGTGACAAGGGTGCACCAGCGTTGGAATTCAACTCGCCAGAAAGCTACCGGCGTATCCAGCACAATCTTCGTTGGCTAAAGCAGCAGACGTTGCCGCGGATTGACTTTTCACGCATCAACGTAACGCTGGTCGTCACGCGTCGAGAAGACGATGCCTATCGCTTTTTCGAGACTCAGAACACTTCCGGTGTTCGTCTGGGCGGCGCGGACATCATCAAGGCTTATCATTTGCGCAGCGTGACGGCGGCCACGCAGAATGATTTCGCGCGGACCTGGGAGCGCCTCGGCGATCTCAAGCCACTGGTAGCAACGTTGATGAAATCCCGGCATTGGCAAAGCTTGCGCTGGCGAGATGTTGCCAGTGATCGTGACCCGCTGCTCGAACGCAAGCAGATCGTCACGGAGCTCGCCGAGCGAACGCTGGCCAATACCCCCGACATTGCCTATCGGCCCTTGCAGGTGCACCGCGACGCCTGGGGCAAGGACATGCATAGCGTTCAGCCGGGGTACGCCATGCGACAACCCTTGGGTTGCGGGGTTAACACGATGCATTACGTCGCCTATTTCCATGGTCTGCGCCAAGCCTTGCTCGATGTCGGTGATGCGCCGCTCAAGGGCTCGTTCGCCTACTACTACAAACGTTTGTCCAGGGACGCGTGCGGCAGCATATTCCTGAGCAGGGCATACGAATGCGCTGTGCTGATGTACGCCAGCCAGTTCGGTACCGCCCGGTTGCTCGAAGTCAGCCTGTGGATGTTCCGGGTGATCTTTTCGCTGCGCCTGATCAACGACGTGAGCGTGCGGGAAAGCGGGGTTCAGGCGCACATCAGGGACAATCCATTGATGGACTGGATCGCCAGCAGCCATAGCGAAGATGAGCTATTGGATTATTTGCGCCGCTATAAATACAAGCCAACCGGCAAGGGACTCGATAAACACAGTATCAAGAAGCGCTTCGTAGAATCGGTTTCCGTCACGCTTCACTTGAATCTGCCGTGGCCCGATCCGACCCATGTTGCCGCTGAATACGATGCCGAGCTGTGTGCCGCCATCAAACGCGTCAGCCTTGCTGACATTGCCCGTCAAGGAGGCAAATGATGAGTGCTCAAGTCCAGTCCTGTGTACAGACGGCCGCGACGCTGTGCGAGCAAGGTATATCGCTGACTATTCCCTGCTATCAACGTCCGTATGTCTGGCCCAGCAGCGACGTCAATGACCTGCTGGAGCAGATCATCCTGGCGAGCGAGCGTGATGGCGACGATCAACCCGCGCAAGCGCATTACTTTTTCGGCACGGTGCTGACCAGCGAAGTGCTCCCAGGCTCCAATTCTGATGCTGCCATCGTCTATGAAATCATCGATGGCCAACAACGAATGACGACATTGATGGTGCTGGCGCTTGCTCTCTGTTCGTTGCTGCCATCGTCACCGCTGCGCGCACTGGTGGTCCTGGGCAAGGCGCCGAGACTTACCTTCAATATTCGTGAAGAAGTCCAGGCCCGGTTGAGTGCATGGGCGGATTTGACGGCGGAGCCTGAGCCGGATGAAAAGGAGGCTGCCAATCCCTACCTCATACACCTGAGCGCTGCCCGAAAAGTAGCCTGCGACCGATTCAAGCGGTTGCAGGCCGAGGGGGGCGAGCAAGCCCTTGAGCGCGTCGGGGAGTACTTGTTCAACCGCGTGACCTGGGTCAACAATGTCATGCCCGCGGGCATGGACCTGAACAAGCTGTTCGCGACGCTGAACACCAGCGGCCTCCAGCTTGAACAGACAGATATCCTCAAAGCTCGGTTGATGAAGAGCATCAAGCAGAACCGTGCCACGTACGAAGGCATCTGGCAGGCCTGCGAAGACATGGGAAATTACTTCGAGAAAAACCTGCGCGACGTCTTCGCGGGCACCCGTTGGGGGGCCTTGAGGTTCACCGATCTTGCGGATCACTCCATCGAGCATTTTTCGCTGGAGCGCCCTGCAGACGGCTACCCGAAAGGCCGCACGATCAGCGAAATACTTTCGATGAAGGTGCAGGACGAGGCGGTTGAAGAGCCCCGCGAGAAGGATGAGGCACGTTATCAGTCAGTGATCAGCTTTGGTTTGTTGTTGATGCATGCCTATCGAATCTATCGGCACTCTCAGAACAGGTCTGATATCGGCTCCAGGCTCAACGACAGCAACCTCAATGAGTGTTTCGCAAGCTTTGTCGAAACCGCCACTGCGGGGCACGCCAAGGCGTTCATGGAATGCCTCTGGAATGTGCGCTTTCAGTTCGACCGCTGGGTCGTCAAGTGGGTGCGTCTGGGTGAAGAAGATGAACGCACCTTGCGCCTGAGCACCATCAACAATCGAAGCAAAGGCAATGGTCCCGATTGGCGCACACCCACTCAGGATGCCTGCGACTTGAGCCAACTGCAGAGCATGCGTTACCTCACCGGTGAGCGCAGTGCCCAGTATTGGCTGACACCGTTTCTGGGCAGGCTGGTCGACTCGCCTGATATGAAGGAACATCAAGTACTGGCAATGCTCGAACAGATCGATAACCAGCTCTCGCTCACCGAAATGACCCAGAAGGAAGCGAGCTATCGGCTGTTGTCCAGCGACACCGCCGAGCCTGTGTCCATCGCAACGACCGTGGCTTATCTCAAGGAAGCCAATGGCACCAGTTTCGAGCACTACTGGTTCCAGAAACTGGAATACATTCTGTGGCGCGAACGCCGCGCGTTCAAATGGCTTGACCTTGAAAAGTTGCTCCAGTACAGGATTACCTCGAAGAACTCGGTCGAGCATGTGCATCCGCAAAACGAAGAGTTCCGCAAGACATTGCCTGACGAGCTGCTACACGGATTCGGCAATCTGGTTCTGCTCAGCCCGGGTGAAAACTCCTCGTATAGCAACCTGGCGGTCATCAAGAAACAAGCGGCTTTCCGCGCCAAACCGAAGTACGACTCGTTGAAGCTTGCGCACATGTTTCATGTGCTGGGCAAGGGCGACAAATGGGGCCATGAGCAGATCGACAAGCATGCGAAAGCGATGCTGTTGCTCATCGAGGCACACTACGACAGATAATCGTCAGACCATGACGAGTTGCATTCATTTCGCGTCAGTTTCGACGCGAAATGAATGCTGCGGACACGACGACCGATTGTTAATCGGGGGCATTGGTATGACACCTGCGCCCGGTTTCTCCGGAAATAAATCTGTCCCGTTTACCTGTCCCGTTTACCCTTGGATTGATGCAGTGATTGCCCAGGTAATTGGTGGATGAACCTGTGCTATAACGCGATTTGTGCTTCAAAGACGAGACTTTCAGCTTCCTGTCCTCCCTCCTTTTATGATCGGGTTTTCGATGATTATTGTTGATCGACATAGCGTGCCGCCGCCCCCGGATTTGCTTGATTACCATCGCCGTGAAATAGAGCGGTTGAGGCCGATTTTTGAGGCGGCGGATGGCGAGTATTCACAAAAAGCCATTGATTTCCGGATGCCACGAGCCCTGCAGGAGCAGGTGCGTAAAACGCTCATCAAACTGTTTAGAGGCAAATGCGCATTTTGCGAACGTGACGCTAAGGAAATGGAGCGTTTTCGCCCCCGTTGGCGTGCCGCTCGAGCTGATGGCAGCATCGACCTGCAACACTATTGGTGGTTGGCAAATGACTGGGAAAACCTATACCTGTGCTGTCCTAGATGTAATGCCAGGAAGATGAACCTGTTTCCTGTGTTGGGGCCGGTTGCTTCTCCCCTAGGCGATAGGCAGTCCCTGATAGACGAACAACCACTGTTGTTAGACCCGTGTCAGGACAATCCACAAGAACATCTGAAGTTTCTCAGCGACGGCCAGGTAATCGCCCTCACCGAACGGGGGGCGGCAACGATCAAGGTATTTCAGCTAAATGAAGAGGGCCTGGTAAAGGCCCGTCTCACGCGCGCTTCGCGGATCATCGAAAGATGTGAGACGTTGTTGTCACTGGAATATCTGCCGCGAATCGACGAGACGGCGATTGCTCGTTTCTTTTCTCCCAATATGCCGCTCTCCGCCATCACACCCGCCGTACTCGAGGCGTTTTTCTCATCAGGATCTGCGGTGCCTGTGATGCCTCCAGAACCACCGGTAGCACCGCCAGAGGCGATGAAAGCAATACCCGATGCCATCTGGCTTGAGGCCATTGAAATCCACAACTTCAAGGTGATCAGTGACCTCAAGATAGAATTTCCTCCATTGCAGAGTAACGGTGAACACACTATCCAGCCCTGGCTTATGGTGCTTGGTGAGAATGGCGTCGGAAAGAGCAGCCTGCTCCAGGCCATCGCTTTGACCATGAGGCCTGCAAAGGAGCTTGAGGAAGAGGACGCAAGCACTTGGCTGCGCAAGGGTAGGGGGATTAAAGATGGCTTTGTTCGCCTGACGTTTTCGGACGGCAGTCAGCGAGAGTTGACCTTCAAAAAAAACAGCAAGAAGTTTGGCATCACAGGTGACGTGCCAGATTTGCCGGTTCTGGCCTATGGTTCCACTCGGCTGCTGCCCGATGCCGATGCTGCCGCACCTGTCGCGCCGCGCCGTGTTAGTGTCCTGAACTTGTTCAACCATATCCACCCGCTTGTTCAGGTTGAACGGTATCTCTGCAGCAAGAAGATCAGCGAGGCGCAATTCACGCTGTTGGCCACCAGTCTGAAGGATCTATTGCCGGTCAGTTCGGATGCCTCGCTCATTCGCAAGCGGCGACACATAGAAAGCAAAATCGACGGCAGTGCGGTGTCGCTGAGTGAGTTGAGTGACGGGTACAAGTCCGTCCTGGCTTTGGCGATGGACATTATGTTCCATTTGACCAGCAGCTCATTTGACATGGAGTCTGCACAAGGCGTGGTCATGATTGATGAACTTGAACTTCATCTTCATCCGCGCTGGAAAATTCAGCTCGTCGACCGCTTGCGTCAGTTGTTCCCTCGCGTGCGCTTTATTGTCAGCACCCACGATCCGTTGTGTGTTCAGGGTTTGAAAAATGGCGAGTTGTGGGTCATGGCCAAGCACCCCGAAGACAAGCGCTTCATTTTCGAGCCGATCGATGTCCCGCCCGGTACCCGGGCAGATGAGATCCTCACCGGCCCGTGGTTCGGCCTTCAATCGACGATTGATACAGAAACGTTGATGCTCATGTCTGAGCACAGCGTGCTCTTGCAGAAGAATGAGCCAGAGTCGAAACGCCTCGCTGAACTGGAAGCCACGCTTCGTCAGCGCATGGTTTCGTTCGGGAGTACGCGTGCCCAGCGTGCGGCACTGGCGGCTGCTGCAGTGCTCGATGTCGGTATGTCGGAATCTCAGGCGAATCAGTTGATCAGGCATCGTCTGAAAAACATCCAGAAAGGCGATTCGGATCAGCGACAGGGGCGCGAAGATGCTTAAGCTCGTACGTCCACCGATAGCCGCGAATTTCGGAACGAAGACCCAATCAACAAAAAAGGCCGTCGCCAAGGCAGTGGCGAATGGGGCGGCTGTCACTTTCTCGAACCTGTGGTCGAGTTACAAAAGAGATTTCAGCCAGGCGCAGTACGGCAGATGCGGATACTGCGAAGGCCAGGTATTAGGCCTTCAATATGGTGACGTCGAGCATATCCAGCCGAAAGCAGAGGTTCATACACTGGTAGACGAGCCAGAGGACTGGGGCAAAGAGGTTCCCTGGAGCTCGTCGGTGGAGGGACGCAAGAGAAAAAGTAACGTCATCAAGCCAGGGTATTGGTGGCTAGCTTATAGTTGGGACAATTATTTACTCAGCTGTCAGATCTGCAATCAGCAGTGGAAGGCTAATTTCTATCCGGTTAAAGGCGTGCACAAGGTATCCCCCACGCAAACCTGCACACCGTTACTGCTGTCACCGTTTGATAAGCATTTTCAGGCGCAGATGCACTTCACCTATGGCCGGCTGGGTGAAATCCGCGCGCTCACTGATGAAGGCAAGGCGACGATTGCCACCTGTGGGTTGGACCGCCCCAGCCTTCGACTGGCGCGCTATAAAATCGCGCGGGCTACCCATGAGCATCTTGATGAGATTGCACGCGATGTCACTGAACGAGATGTCCTGCGAGTGCTGGAGTACATTGCCCACGACGGTGCTGAGTACAGCCCCTACTGCGGAATGGTGAGGGTGATTTTCTTTCAGCGTACAGAGATGCAATGGGATGATTTGTACGATTTGATCGCCCGTCTGAAGGTGAGTGGCCATGCTGATCGTTCATTGTGCGACTGCTGATATTGGGTCGCAGGTCACTGCTTTTAGTCGGCATTCTCTTCAAGGTTTTTCGGTCAGACTTTGACTGAACCAGAACAACAGCCAAGGGACGCGGCAAATACATCGAGCGCTTCGCCCCTACTGGGCAAGTCACCATTTTTTTATAGTAGAGTCGCCATCGAACCACCTGTCGTCTGGAGCTTTTCGGCAATTGGTGTACAAAAAACGACAGATGGGCACAGATTGCGTGCGGACAAGTACGCGCAATCGTTGACAGAGTAATACGACTTTTAAATGAGCAATCCTACCGCTACAACCAATGGCAGTTGGTACCCGGTCATTGCGCTGGCACTGGCCGCGTTTGTGTTCAACACCACCGAGTTTGTGCCTGTCGGCCTGTTGAGTTCGATCGGCAACAGCTTCGACATGTCGTCGGCTCAGGTCGGATTGATGCTGACCATCTATGCGTGGGTGGTGTCGCTGACGTCGCTGCCGATCATGTTGCTGACGCGTAACGTCGAGCGGCGCAAGCTGTTGATCGTGCTGTTCGGGATGTTCATCGTCAGTCACATCATGTCGAGTCTGGCGACAAGCTTCGCCATCTTGCTGGTGAGCCGGATCGGTGTGGCGCTATCCCATGCGCTGTTCTGGTCGATCACGGCCTCGCTGGCAGTGCGCCTGGCGCCACCGGGCAAACAGGTTCAGGCCTTGGGCTTGCTGGCAACCGGTACTTCTCTGGCGATGGTACTGGGCATTCCCCTCGGTCGGTTATTGGGCGAGGCCATGGGCTGGCGTACAACGTTCATCGTGATCGCAGGCTTGGCGGCGACGCTGGTGTTGTGTCTGGCGAAGGTTCTGCCGTTGCTGCCCAGCCAGAACTCCGGCTCGCTCAAAAGTCTACCTGTGTTGTTGAAACGGCCTGCGCTGGTGGCGATCTATATCCTGACAGCTCTGGTCGTGACGTCACAGTTCACGGCCTACAGCTACATCGAGCCCTTCGTCCTGACCGTGGCGGGCATGAGCGGCGATGTGGTGACGCTGCTTCTGTTGTTATTCGGCGGCGCCGGCATTTTCGGCTCGCTGCTGTTCAGCTACCTGCACAGTCATAACCCGCAGCGCTTTCTGATTGTCTGCGTGTCGTTGCTCATCCTGTGTCTGGCTTTGCTGTTGCCTTTGAGCGGTCAGGTGTCGTACCTGGGCGTGGTGAGTGTGTTCTGGGGGATGGCAATCATGGGGTTCGGGCTGGCGCTGCAATCGAAAGTGCTGGTGCTGGCGCCGGACGCCACCGACGTGGCGATGGCGCTATTTTCCGGGATCTACAACATCGGCATCGGCGGCGGAGCACTGGTGGGTAGCTGGGTAGGCATTCAGTTCGGCTTCGCTTACATCGGAGTCGTTGGCGGGATGCTGGCGGCGGCGGCACTGTCGTTTTACTGCCTGTCGATTTATCGCAGCACTCGGCCCGGGGCTTCGGTTTGAGCCTACGGGCTATTCGATGAGTGGAAGGGCTGACACGTCAGCCCGATCAAAGACTGTCCGGATCCCCAAAAAACATCTGAATTCGCGACCGTAACCAACGCTCACCCGGATCATTATCCTGCGAGCCACGCCACGCCATGTGCAGCTCAAACGTGCGCGTGGGCAGCGGCGGATCTTCCGCCCGGACCCCGCCAGCCGCCGTTAACGCTTCCGCCGTGTAATCCGGCACGGTTGCAACGATGTCGGTGCCGGCGAGCAACGTGCTCAAGCCGTTAAACTGCGGCACAGCCAACACCACGTGCCGTTTGCGCCCGAGTTTTTCCAGTTCCTCATCGATAAAGCCACTGAGGTCGCCGGCGAACGACACCAGCGCATGCGGGCGGGCGCAGTAGTCGTCGAGGCTGAGCGGGCCTGGCACGGTGTCGGCGCGCAGCAGCTTTGGCGCACTGCGGCGCAAGACCTTGCGCTTGGCGTTGGCCGGCAGATCGGTGGTGTAGCTGACGCCAATCGAGATTTCGCCGGAGGCCAGAAGGCCTGGCATCAGGATGTAATTGACCCGACGTACGACCAGCACAATGCCTGGCGACTCAGCGCGCAGGCGTTTGAGCAGCATCGGCAGCAGGGCGAATTCGACATCGTCGGACAAACCGATGCGGAACACCGAGGTGCTGGTGGCTGGGTCGAATTCCGCCGCACGGCTGACGGCGGTGGAAATCGAGTCGAGGGCAGGCGAGAGCAGGGCGAAGATTTCCACCGCGCGGGCGGACGGTTCCATGCTGCGCCCGGTGCGTACGAACAGAGGATCATCGAACAGGCTGCGCAGACGCGAGAGCGCCGCACTGATCGCCGGCTGGCCGAGGAACAATTTCTCGGCGGCACGGGTCACACTGCGTTCGTGCATCAATGTTTCGAATACGATCAACAGGTTCAGGTCGACACGACGCAGGTCATTACGATTCATCTGGAGTCCTGGCAGAGTCATCAAGCTTGACGAGGGCGACCATATGATAACAATGGCCGGCATGAATCTTACGGGGAAAGGCTGGTACTCTGCACCGGAAAATTCAGCTTTACTGCGACGGTGGCAGCAGTTTTTTCAAGGATTGTCCCGATACCGCCCATACCGCGGAATCAATGACAGGCATGTCGACTATTAATAGCCACTGATAGTCTTGGGTCAAAAGCCCAGATAGAGTTCAGGGCATTAGAGGTTACTTTGACGAGGTTTGCGATGTCCCGCACGATCCGTTTTCACAAGTTTGGTCCGGCCGAGGTGCTCAAATGCGAAGAGCATGCGGCCGCTCAGCCAGGTCCTGGCGAAGTGCAGGTGCGTGTCGAAGCCATCGGCATCAGCTGGTATGACATTCTCTGGCGTCAGAACCTGGCCTCGTCCCAGGCACGTCTGCCATCGGGCCTTGGCCATGAAATGGCGGGTGTGGTCACAGCGGTCGGCGACGGCGTCGATGATCTGTCGGTTGGCGACAAGGTTGCCAGTTTTCCTGCCGAGAGCCCGAACGACTATCCGGTTTATGGCGAGCAGATCGTTCTGCCACGTACCGCGTTGACCCGTTATCCGGACGTCCTGAGCCCGATCGAAGCCAGCGTGCATTACACGCCGTTGCTGATTGCCTATTTTGCCTATGCCGATCTGGCGCGGGTCAAACCCGGGCAATTTGCCTTGGTGACAGACGCCAGCCATTGCGCCGGCCCATCGTTTGTTCAGTTGGGCAAGGCATTGGGTGTCCGGGTGATTGCCGCGACCAAAACCGCCGACGAGCGCGAGTATCTTCTGTCTCTGGGGGCTGAGAAGGTCATCGTCACGGAGGAGGAGGATCTGCTGATGCGGATCAACAAGATCACCGATAACCGTGGCGTCGATGTCGTCTTCGACGGCCTTGGCGGTCCACAGATGTCGCTGCTCGGTGACGTCCTCGCCCCACGCGGAAGTCTGGTGTTGTACGGTCTGCAAGGTGGTAATCAGACGCCGTTCCCGGCCTGCGCAGCGTTTCAGAAGAACATTCAGTTCTTTGTGCACTGCATCGGCAATTTCACCGGCAAGCCGGAACTGGGCATTACTCAGGATCACGTCGCGCTGCAACGAGCCCTGCGTGATATCAACCAGTTGACCGCCGATCGTGTGTTGCTACCGCTCAAGACCCGGGTCTTCCCGTTCAACGAGTTTGTCGAGGCGCACCGCTACATGGATGAATGTCCGTGTCGCGAACGGGTTGCGCTGCAAGTCGAACTGGCCTGATCCTGAATTTACAGAGTCCGTGGTCTCACGGACTCTCCTGTCTGCCTTTCCAAAAACGAGTGCTCTCTGGGTAAATTGCCCGGGGCCGGTCAGCAACTGAACCGGTTTTTGCCCTCGTTCTGTATCTTCCAATCGCCCACCAAGCCCTGATAATTGAATGATTACTTTCATCTCAAGGAATGAGCTATGGCTGTGCATTCTATTTGTTGTGTTCGATATAAATCGGTCGTTAATTCGGGTGGCGATAACTTCTGTTTAAGTGTTGTAGGCATGTTCCGAAACTGCGTCTCTTTTTTTTGTACTCACTTGGCGTCGGACTGTGTCGGAAGTTTCCTAGGAGCATTTATTTGCTCGAAAAAACTCAGTAAAGACAAGGCCTTGCGTGGCAGTCTGTGGGTGTCTGAGAGCGCGTGACAGCTTAAGTGTTTCAAATAACTACGCATTTGTAAGTGTTAGCATTCGAGCGTCTATCTATTACTAATGAATTTTTGCGTAACTGCTGTCTCGGGTTACGTAATATGAACATTTCGATACCGGGTGAAGTACCGATGAGCACAATCCATGACCAGGCAATGAACTATGTCTACCAGCAAGTACTACAAAGGCTGATGAGTTTTTTCTCTCGCGCCGAGCGCACGGCATTGCAGTTATTGATTCATCGACTGGTGGTGGCGGCTGGCGGAATGGAGCGCATCGGTGATTTCAAAGTGATGGTGGTCCAGTCCGGCTCACGAGACTGCTGTTACACCCTTGCGCTGCTGCGCGCCGCACAGTTGACCATTGCCGGACGGGCGCCGGCGACATTCCAGCTGCGGGTGGCGACATTGCGCTGGAATGGCACCGAGGTTTCGGCTCTGCAAAATCTGCATCGCAGTTACAGCGCATTGTTTTTGTATGACGATCCGCGGGTCGAATTGCTGATGGTCGATCATCGCGAAGTCTTGCCGTTCGATCACGAGGTGCCGGTCAGCGAGGCGGCTCGCGAGGCGAACCGACTCAACCTGATGATGATCGGGCACCGTCGTAATCGCACGGAGAAGCTGGAGTTGTGGGACGACCTCTACCTGGCGACCGCCGAATTCTATGGTCAGGTTGCTCGCTGGAATAACGGCGTCGACGCGATGATCAGCAGCGAGCCTGCGCGGCGGCAGAAGCAGTTCCTTGACGGCCTGGATCGTGCGCTGCAAAAAGCCGGCATCGGCGGGTTGCCACCCAACTCAGGCTCATTCGAAGAGTTGTTCCCTTTGCTTGACGGACTGGGAGGCGACCTCTATCGAGAGCTCTACAGCGAGACCGAACTGACACCCTGGCGCCCCGAAGGTACGTTCGAAGCCTGTCGACGTACCTGTTTTGTCGATATTCATGACATGGTGGTCGGCAACCTGGTGGAGCATTGGCCGCTACTCAGTGACTTCCTCGGGTTTCAGGCCAGTGAGCTGATCTGCCAACAGAGCGCAAGCCATTCTGCCGACCCGTTGGTAATCGCCCATCTGGAAGGGATGCAGGCGAATTTCATCGAGGGTCGCACCTATGAGGCAGGCGTTGGCGATTACCTTCAGCGCAACCTGGTGTTGATGCAAGACAAACAGATACCCGCGCCGATTTGTGAGCAGTGGCTGGCGACCTTCGACAATCCTGCCGACCTCGAACAGCGGCGTAATCAAGCAGCAGCGGCGTTGCAGAACACCTTCGAACTGAATGAAACCCAGTTGATCTGTCTGTTGTTCGGCCCCTTTATCGACAGCGGTGCCGGGCTTGAACATTTCCTGCGCAGTTGCCATCCGGGCATGCTGGTGGCGCTGCCAGAACTGCACCGGGCGATGCAGGGGCTGCACGCTCCGGAACAAGTGCTGAAGTGGATGACCGATGTCAGTGGCCTGCCGGTACGGTTGATTGTTCAGCTTTATTCGATGGGGCCCTTCAAGTTGCGGGTAACGGCCAATGCTGCCGAGCAGGGCAACACGCCCCGTAAAAGCACGGTCCCGGGCGACCGCTCGGCGGAAGGTTGATCGTGAGCTTGCACTCGGCAAACGCCGCAATCATTGCAGGTGTGGCCGGATGAAAATCTTGCGCGACACCGATTTCGCCTATCAGGCGGTTTATCGCTATCTGACCCAACTGATCAGCGAGCCGGGAAGCCGTGGAACAGTGCGATTGCCGTCTCTGCGGCAACTGGCCGATCGACTTGGCGTTTCGATATCGACCATTCAATACGCTTACTCATTGCTGGAGAAGGAAGGGCGGGTGTATTCGGTTGCAAAGTCGGGGTATTACGCCCAGGCAACGGCGCTACCGATGACACCCGGCAGCGGCAAGGATCTGCTCGAAACGCTGTGTGTGCATGCCAGGCATCCGGACATGCGAGTGTTGAGCGCAGATGATCCGGCATCAGTACAGCCATTGGACAGCCCACTGCTGATGCTTGAGCGAGAATTGCTACGTCAGTATCCGCGACAACCGCATGCACCGGTGCAACCTTGCGGTGAGCTCGAATTGCGTACGGCACTTGCCGCCCGTTACACAACCTCGGCCACACGCTGCTGGCATGCGGACGATGTTTATATCGGTGCGGATTTACGCGGTGTGCTGGAAATACTGATTGGCGTGCTCGACCTGCGTCGCGCAACCGTGATAGTCGAGTCGCCTTGTGACTGGATGATCCTGCGGCTGCTGGAAGCGAATGAAGTGAGGGTTATTGAATGGCCCTTGCAGGAGGATGGGACGCTCGATCCGCACCAGTTGGAGACCTTGTTAAAAAACGAGGACGTACGTCTGATCCTGTTGTCCTCAGTGCTGAACATGCCTCACGGCAGCCGGATTTGCGAGGATAACCGCGGTGTTATCGCAAATCTGCTCGGGCAGCAGGGCACGTGGGTGCTGGAAAATGACTGCTACAGCGAGCTGGACGAGCAGACTGACGGTCAGCGTTTGCGAAACCTGCTCGATCCCGATCGGCTGCTGGTGTTTTCCAGTCTGGAAAAGGTCATCGGCGCCGAAGCGCCTTATGGCTTTGTACTCTCGCGCATGTGGCGTAACGAGTTGCATCGACACTTCCTGTTGCGCGCGTTCCGCTTGTCGACGATCCGCCAGAAAGCCATTGCCCGGCTCTACAGCGGCGGGCGCATCGACCACCATCTGCAGGTCTTGCGTCATTTGCTCAGGGACCGTCGCACGCAGTTGATCCGCCTGTTACGCGAGCGACTGGGCGAAACATTGCAGATCGTCGAACCACAAGGCGGAGCGACGGTGTGGCTGCGCTCATCGCGAGCCGTGGACATGAGTGAAGTTTTTCAGCGTCTGCTCAAGCAGCAAGTGGTGATTGCCCCGGGTGAACTGTTCAGTCTGCAGCGATTGCATGCACACCATTTACGCCTGAGCCCAGTGGGCCATGGCGATCATGAGCTTGCCTGTGTGGTCGGGCTGCTGGGTGATGCCCTGCGCCTGGCGCCCGAGGCCTGATGTTAAAAAACATCTGCAGACTGCCGGATACATCCCATCGCACTGCGGTCAAACTGCCAGTAAACTGCGCGGTATTTCCTGAACCACTCTATATCAGAGGTTTTGCATGACACTCAGTCCTTTTGCGGGTAAACCGGCACCGGCAGAATTGTTGGTCGACATCCCGCGACTGGTAACGGCCTATTACACCGGCCAACCTGATGCATCGGTTTCCACCCAGCGAGTCGCCTTCGGCACATCCGGGCACCGTGGCAGCTCCTTCGATTTGAGTTTCAATGAGTGGCATGTTCTGGCCATCAGTCAGGCTATCTGCCTCTACCGTGAAGCCCAGGGCATCACCGGCCCTTTGTTCGTCGGCATCGACACCCACGCACTCTCGACCCCGGCGGGTGCCAGCGCGCTGGAAGTGCTGGCCGCCAACGGCGTGACCGTGATGATCGCCGAGGGTGACGAATACACGCCGACGCCGGCCATTTCGCATGCAATTCTTTGCTACAACCGTGGCCGCACCTCCGGTCTGGCCGATGGTGTAGTCATTACGCCGTCGCACAACCCGCCCCAAAGCGGTGGCTACAAATACAACCCCACCAACGGCGGCCCGGCCGACACCCACATCACCAAGTGGATCGAAGCCAAGGCCAACGAACTGCTGGCCAACAAACTCGCTGGTGTGAAACGCATCAGCTACGAGCAGGCGCTCAAAGCCAGCACCACTCATCGTCACGACTACCTCAACACCTACGTGGCCGACCTGATCAACGTGATCGACTTCGATGCCATTCGTGACGCCAAACTGCGTCTGGGTGTCGATCCGCTGGGCGGAGCAGGGGTGCGCTACTGGTCAGCGATCGCAGAGCACTACCGTCTGGACCTGGACGTCGTGAACAAACAGGTCGATTCGACGTTCCGCTTCATGACTGTCGACTGGGATGGCCAGATTCGTATGGACCCATCGTCCAGCCACGCGATGCAGGGTTTGATCGGGCTCAAAGAGCGTTTCGACGTCGCGTTTGCCTGCGACCCGGATCACGATCGCCACGGTATCGTCACGCCTTCCGGCGGGTTGCTCGCGCCGAACAACTATCTGGCAGTCTCCATCGATTACCTGTTTCAGAATCGTGCGCAATGGCGTGCCGACGCGGCCGTGGGCAAGACCGTGGTCAGCAGTGGCTTGATCGACCGCGTTGCCAAGCGTCTGGGTCGTCGTCTGTACGAAGTGCCAGTCGGTTTCAAATGGTTTGCGGACGGGCTCTTCGACGGCTCGCTGGGTTTTGGCGGCGAGGAGAGCGCCGGCGCTTCCTTCCTGCGCAAGGACGGCGGCGTATGGAGCACCGACAAGGACGGTCTGATCCCGGCGTTGCTGGCCGCCGAAATGACTGCCCGTACCGGTCGTGACCCGAGCCAGGCTTATAAAGCCCTGACCGATGAACTGGGTGAACCGTTCTCGGTGCGCGTAGACGCCAAGGCCAATCCGGACCAGAAAGCGTTGCTGAGCAAGCTGTCGCCAGCGCAGGTCACGTCTACTGAACTGGCGGGAGAGAAGATCCAGAGCATTCTCAGTCATGCACCGGGTAACGATCAGGCCATTGGTGGCTTGAAAGTAATGACCGAAAACGGTTGGTTCGCGGCTCGCCCGTCGGGCACCGAAGACATCTACAAGATCTACGCTGAAAGCTTCATCAGCGATGACCACCTCAAGCAGTTGGTGGATGAGGCGCAGACCTTGGTGGATGGTGCAATTTCCAGCAAGTGATGTTCCTGGAATACGCGTGTCTAGTCCTGAAATAGGTTTACACCTGTTTCAACCTCAAAACGCCCGATGCACCGCATCGGGCGTTTTGTATTTCAGCGACAGATGAGGCCGCTCGTTGTTATAGATCTGCACCGACTCGTCCACCATCCGGATGGCATCTGCAAAATCTTTGGGCCGATGCAGCATTAACTCGTTTTTCAAAATTCCATTCACACGCTCAGCCAATGCATTTTGGTAGCAGTCGTAGCCATCGGTCATTGAGCAGGTGATGCCGTACTTGGCATGCAGCCGCTGATAAAGCTCGGAGCAGTATTGAACGCCTCTGTCCGAGTGGTGCACCAAGTGTTGTTCCGTTGTCCGCTGCTTCAGGGCTTTGTTGAACGCCTGGATCACCGATTCGGTGTGCAAGCTTTCATGGACATGGTGACCCACGATTTTTCGAGAGTACGCATCGGTGATCAAACTCAGATAAGCCACACCCGTTTGCGTTGGTAAGTAGGTGATGTCCGCAACCCATACTTGCTCTGGTGCCTTGGCGACTACCTGAATCGGCCCATCTTTGAGCAGGTTTGGATGCCGGCGAAAGCGATGATGACTGTCTGTTGTTTTGTGATAGGCCCGCCTGCGAGGAACCAGTTCGCGCCGATCTCGCAAGATATTGAATAAACGGTCTCGACCAACCTTTACGGACATTTCTGGCTCAGTGCGCATTAGATTGTGAAGTTTTCGGGTGCCAAGGCGCGGTTGCCTGAGTCGCTTTTCCCTCACGAATCCCATCACTTCCTGAGCATGACGGGCCCGGGCATCACACGCCCGGTTGCGCTTGTAATAAGCCTGACGGGAAATCCCCATGAATTGGCAAGCCCGACTAATGCTCAGGCCTTGGATCTGCTCTTGGGAGAGGACTTGCCGGATCGCTTTTTTACGACAGAAACACCGAAGTCGTTCTTCAAAACATCAACGACGGCTTCGAAAAACTGAGCTTTCTGGTTGGCTTGGGCAAGCTTTTCTTCAAGCTCTTTGATTCGCTGTTCGGGTGTCAGCGGTTTATCGGGCTTATCCATGGAACGGGGTCTCTTGGAGCGAATGGACGCGCCTTGACTCCAGTCCTGCCGACCATGCCTGCGTAACCAGTTCAGTACGGTCGTTTTACCCTGAATGCCATAACGCTCTTGAGCCTCTTTATAACTCAGCTCACCTTTTTCGACTTGATCGACGACCGACAATTTAAAGGTCAGCGTGTAATCACGCTGACTGCGCCTTTCTCCCGTATTCATTACTCCCTCCTGAGAATGGGTCAGAAGGTGTAAACCTTATTCAGGACGGGACAGCGGCATAAAAAAGGGCAACCCTGACGGTTAATGCCGATCAGTTAAGCCCTTTTGCTTGACCTTTGGCCGCAAGAAATCAAAATCCGATGCCTGAATAGGCATCGGATTTTTTTATGCGTCTGGCTCGGGCACTGGAACTCACCCACAACTTCGTCTCGACTCCCAACTCCCTCGAAGGGTTGGACTCGTTGCTTGATCCATCTCTGGTCGAACAGGCATTGGAGCAGGCCGGTGTAGCCACTTTGCGCAGGCGACGCTTACCTTTGGAAATGATGCTTTGGTGCGTCATCTCCATGGCGTTTTTTCGACGCATGTCGGCGTGGGATGTGGTCAGTCGCATGAACATCATGCTGCCTGGGCAACGTCCGCTGGTCGCGCCCAGCGCCGTAGTCCAAGCCCGTCAGCGGCTGGGCAGCGAGGCCGTACGACAAGTCTTCGATCTGACTCAGAAAAGCTGGCATGAAGCGGCCAGTCATCCGACCTGGGCCGGGTTGCGCTTGCTGGGTGTCGACGGCGTCGTCTGGCGTACGCCCGATACACCGGAAAACCGTGCGCGTTACGACTCCGCCAGCAACCAGCATGGCGATACTGGTTTTCCTCAGGTGCGCATGGTTTGCCAAATGGAATTGACCAGTCACTTACTGATTGGCAGCGCGTTTGACGGCTATCGCAGCAACGAGATGAAACTGGCGGAGCAACTGATCGAAACCACCCCCGATCACTCGCTGACGCTGTTCGATCGCGGCTTTTATTCCTTGGGGTTGCTGCATCAATGGCAGCAAGCAGGCATCGAGCGACATTGGTTGATGCCGCTGAAAAAAGGCTCGCAGTACGAAGTGCTTCAGCGTTTGGGGCGCCACGATGCTGTGGTCTCGTTGAGTACTTCGCCGCAGGCCCGCAAGCAATGGCCTGGATTGCCGGAGCGCCTGACTGCGCGGCTTCTGAGCAAAACCGTCAAGGGCAAGGTTTGTCAGATACTGACGTCGATGGCCGACTCATTACGCTTCCCGTCCGACGAAATCGTCGATCTCTACAGCCAGCGATGGGAGATCGAGTTAGGGTTTAGAGAAATGAAGCAGACCCTGCTGAACAGCAGCTATACGCTGCGCAGCAAGACGCCCGAAATGATTGAGCAGGAACTGTGGGGCGTGTTGTTGGGCTACAACCTGTTGCGTTATCAGATGGTGGAGATGAGCCGCCATTGTCCAGGCATCCATCCATGCGAACTGAGCTTCACCGCGTGCACTTGGGCGATCTTGGGGTTTATCAACGGCGTTTCTGCGGATCGTTCGGGGAACATCCCCAAATATCTCGCAGAGTTGCATGCCTCAGCCCCGCATTATGTCCTGCCACATCGACGCGAGGAGCGCATTTATCCTCGGGCAATCAGGCTCAAATCGCCGAAGTATCCGATCAAAAACAAAAATGCCAGTCAGCTTAACTGACTGGCATTAGGCATTCACGCCGGTTTTTTGTTGCCCGCTGTAACCCTCTACCGTAGGAAGAGGGAACTGATTGGGTGAAGGCTCAGAGCGACGCTTTTACCTGCAGCCCAAACACCAGCGCATTGTCGATGTCTTGCCCGGAGAACGCGCCCGGCTCGATGATGTATTGCATGTTCGGCCGCAGTGTCAGCCAAGGCGTGGCCTGATACCCGTAGCCGAGTTCGATCAACTGCTCGGCGCTGTCCAGATTCGGCAACGCCGTGCCGTTGTTCAACGCGGTGTCTTGCAGTACATCACGACTGCGCGGGTTGGGCACCGCTCGGCCATAACCCAGCGCGAGCGTGTCACGCGGGCGGCCTTCGAACGGTTTGTACAACACCACGCCGGTGCCATACCACTTGCTGAACGGCGAAGCCGCTTCGCTCGCCGCCGAGTATTGACCGAAGGCGTGCAGGCTGCGGCCTTCGGACGATTGCGAGCTCCACACCGCCTGATCGATCAGCAGGTAATGGCCGCCGCGACCGTACACTTCCTTGTCGCTGCCAATGCGTTTCACGTCAGAGCTGTCGTAGTAGTAGCCGACCTTGTATTCGCCGGGAAGCTCGCCTGCGTGCTTGTACACCAGTTCGACCGGCACCACGGTGCCGGTGGTGTGTTTCGGGCCCAGGTGCCAGGCACGGCTGGCGTTGCCGTTGCTCTCGGGATCGACATTGAACGCGGCCACACGCAGTTGCCACTCAGGCGACAGGTCGTACTTCACCCGCACACCAAGATGCGCGTTGGGATAGTTGGTCCAGCCGCTGCCACCGGACATATTCAGCGGATGCCCGCAGAAACCGGCGTTCATGAAGTTGCAGAGGATGCCGCTGTCGAGGCCGCCGAGGTCATTACCCATGGCCATGTAACCGAGTTTGACGTTCAGTGCCGGGGTGAACAGCGTGCGCTCGTAGCTGAGTTCGGTCAGGCGAGTGTAGAGGCCCCCGTATTTTTCCTGGATCGGCAAACGGTTGCCGACCAGATCCTCGGAAGCGCTGTTGCCGCGACGATCGTTGATGCTCAGTTGCACCTTGCCGGCGTTGTCGACGCCATACAGCTTGCTCAGGTCGAACTGCACACCGAGCTTGATGTTCTGCGAATAACGCGCCGAACGGTGCAGGCCACCGTCAGCGTTGTAGGCCATTTCACCGCTGTAGTCGCCGGTGAATTTGATGCCGTCTTCGGCCATCTGGTGGCGCAGGCCGCCCCAGTCACCGGTCAGGGTGTTGCGGGTCAACAGGTTGGAATCGGTAGCGGCGAAAGCGGGCAGGGCGGCGCTGCAGGTCAGCCCCAACAGCAAGCCGGCATGAGAAAAGCGAACAGGCAAAAACATGTGCATCGTCCTGCTGAAAATTTTAGCGATAGCGAAAAGCAGCGCGGCACCCTAAGGTGCCGCGCTCTGAAGGGTGTGCCCATGTTCACCATGGGCACAGTGGTTTACGGCAAGGCGTAAGCCATCACGTAGTCGCCACGATCGGTGGACTGACGAGCGCCACCGGCGGTGATGACGATGTATTGCTTGCCGGTTTTTGGCGAAACATACGTCATCGGGCCGCCCTGGCTGCCGACTGGCAGACGGGATTTCCAGACTTCCTCACCATTGCCGCTGTTGAAGGCGCGCAGGTAGAAGTCTTGAGTGCCGGCGATAAATATCAAGCCACCTTGGGTCGACAGGGTGCCGCCGAGGGTTGGCAGACCGATCTTGATCGGCAGGTGCATGCGGATACCCAGCGGGCCTGTGTCTTCAACAGTGCCGACCGGAACCTGCCAGGCGACTTTCTGGGTCTTCATGTCGATGGCGGTCAGTGTGCCGAATGGCGGCGCCTGGCAAGGAATGCCGGCGACCGACAGGAAGCGGTTCTTGTTCACCGCGTAAGGCGTACCTTTGAGCGGCACAGCGCCCATGCCCGTGTTCAGTGCTTCGCCACCGCCAGCGGCCTGACCCTTGTTCTGCGACGGGATCATCTGAATCCACAGACCCAGACGCATGTCGTTAACGAAGATGAAGCCATGCACCGGGTCAGTCGAGATGCTGCCCCAGTTCATGCCGCCCAGCGAGCCAGGGAAGCTCAGGGATTTGTCGGTGCCTGGCGCGGTGTACAAGCCGTCGTAGCGCATGCCCTTGAAGTCGATGCGGCAAAGCAATTGGTCATATGGGGTAGCGCCCCACATGTCCGATTCGCTCAGGTGCTGGGCACCGATCTGCGGCATGCCCACCGATTTTGGCTGGGTTGGCGAGTAAGGCTCGTTAGGGATGTTCGCCGCTTTGACCGGTACCTCTTTAACTTCGGTCAGCGGTTTGCCAGTGGCGCGATCCAGCACGTAGATCTGCCCGGCCTTGGTGCCGATGACCAGCGCCGGCACGGATTTGCCGTCCTTGGTGAAGTCGATCAGGCTCGGCTGCATCGGCAGGTCGAAGTCCCAGAGATCGTTGTGAACGGTCTGGAACACCCACTTTTCTTCGCCGCTGTTGGCGTCCAGCGCGAGGATCGAAGCGCCGTAGGTGTGATCGAGTTTGCTGCGCTCGACACCATAGATGTCGGTGGAGGAACTGCCCATCGGCAGGAATACGGTGTTGGTCGCCGCGTCGTAAGACATTGGCGCCCAGCTGTTCGGCGTGCTGCGCACATAAGTGCTGCCGTCTGCCGGTGCCTTCTTATCCTGCGGATTACCCGGGTCGAACGCCCAACGCATGACGCCGGTCATCACGTCAAAACCACGAATCACGCCACCTGGCATGTCGGCTTGCACGTTGTCGGCAACCCGGCCACCCACCACGACGGTGGTGCCTGCCATCAACGGCGCGGAGGACAACTGATAGTAGCTGTCCGGAACATCGCCCAGACCGGCCTTCAGATCCACCTGACCGTTGTTGCCAAAGCCTTGGCAGAACTCGCCGGTGTCGGCATCGACGGCGATCAGGCGCGCATCAATCGTGTTGGTCAGCAAGCGGCGCTGGCAGTTGGCAACTGGCGCTGGCTGGGCGTCTGCAACGGGGGAGCTGCTCGGCTTGGCGACTGCGGCAGTGGCGTCGAAGTAGGCCATGCCACGGCAGCGCTGCCAGACTTTCGACTGCGCGTTGATCGCGTTTTTCCAGAGTTCCTTGCCGGTATCGGCATCCAGCGCAATCAGGTTGTTGTGCGGGGTGCAGATGAAAACCTTGTTGCCGACCTGCAGCGGGGTGAGCTGGTCTTCGGCACCGTTGCCATCACTCACGGCGACGTCACCGGTGTGGTAGGTCCACGCGACCTTCAGTTTGTCGACGTTGTTACGGTTGATCTGATCCAGCGCGGCGAAGCGGCTGCCACCTTCGGTGTTGCCGTAGTGCGCCCAGTCTTTCTGGGCTTTTTCCGGCTCGACCGGCGTCAGGCCCGGGCCCGTGCCAGTAGCAGCGACGGTGGGGTGCGCGACAAACATGTTGCCGGCAGCCACGGCCAGGCCGACCGCGAGTACAGCGGCCAGCGCATAAGCGCCGCGACCTGGAACGCTACCGTTGGCACGCTTGAGCAATGGGTAAACCAGCGCCACGACCAGCCCGATCACACTGAACATGAACAGGCGTGAGAACACCGGCCAGAACACCAGGCCGGCATCGATCACCGCCCAGATCGCCGTTCCTACCAGGAACGCCGCGAACAACCAGGCCCCGGCCAGTTTGAAACGAGCAATCAGCAAACCGGCGACAGCCATCACCAGGCCACCCAACAGGAAGTACCACGAGCCTCCCAGGCTGACCAATTTCACGCCACCAGCAGCGAGTGCCAGACCGAGCAGAGCGATAACCACGCCCAGCCCGACCAGAATGAATTTTGATATGCCCGAGAGGCGTTGACTCTGCTTCACGTTGAATGTCCCGTTGAAATGAGGCACGCATTATATAGTTAGGTAACTACCTAGTTAAATCACTATTTCTGAGGGAAGCGTAGTTCGCTGCTCAAGCACATGCCTACAAGAGGAGCCGGGCGGTCTCCAAGGCGGCGACGCAATTATCCAAAGGTAGAGGAAAGCGTTGTTTATGGCAGAAGGATCGTCAGTTTTGACAGCTAAAAAATTCTTTCAAAAACCGGTGTTTAACCGACGTACGGCAAATTACAGCGCCGTGTGGGCAAACGATCAGGCATATGCATATGCTCTTTTAATCTTTGATTCCTGTTCGGTTTACCGCTCAACTGGCGCCTTTTTGATAGGCGGCTAACGATGTCTGAGCGGCGTGACGTAGTGGTTCTGGGCTTGGGCGCCATGGGCGCCGCCACCGTGTATCAACTGGCGAAGGCCGGTGTGGATGTCGTCGGGATTGACCGCCATCACCCGCCGCACAACCTCGGCTCCAGCCACGGCGATACGCGCATCACCCGCCTTTCAGTCGGAGAAGGCGCGCAATATGTGCCGATCGTGCGCAATTCCCACCGCATCTGGCGTGAGCTTGAGGCGCAAACAGGGGAGTCGCTGTTCGAACAATCGGGCCTGTTGGTGCTGACCTCCAGTCCCGATTTCGACCCCAATGACAAAACCGACTTCACCTTGCGCACCATCGGCCTGGCACAGACCTACGGCATCGAGCACGAAGTCTTGTCGGCCGAACAGATCCGCCAGCGCTTTCCACAATTCGCCCACGTGCACGACTCGGCCATCGGCTATTTCGAACCCGGTGGAGGCTTTGTGCGACCCGAGCGCTGCATCGACGTACAGCTCAGGCTGGCCGAACAACAGGGTGCGACCCTGCACAAGGCTGAGACCGTCACCGGAATCAGCTCGAGCGAAGAGGGTGTAACGGTCACGACGGACCGGCGCACGCTGCTGGCCAAAAAACTGGTGATCAGTGCGGGCAACTGGAGCGGCGAATTGCTCGGCAAACCATTTGAAAGTCTGCTGAGTGTCTACCGGCAAAAGCTGTTCTGGTTCGAGCTGGAGGAGGGGACTGACCTGGTTGGCCACTCGCCGACGTTCATCCTCACTCACGGTCGTGGTGACGACAACATCAACTACGGCTTCCCCGCATTATCCGGTGAAGGCTGCATGAAGATCGCCACCGCGCAGTACAAAACTGCGACGTTGCCGCAAGACATTATCCGTACGGTCTCGGCGGCCGAAGAACAGGACATGTATGCGCACCAGGTGCAAGGCCGCATCGCCGGCGTAACGTCCAGGGTGGTCAAGTCTGCGGTGTGCGCTTACACGGTCACACCGGATCGGCATTTCATCATCGACGAGCATCCGTCACTGCAACATACCTTGGTGGTCTCGGCCTGCTCCGGCCACGGTTTCAAACACTCCGCCGCACTGGGCGAGGCGTTTGCGCAGTGGTGCATGCGCGGCTCGACCGACCTGGACCTCTCGTCTTTTTCCCTGACACGCTTCGAAGGAACACCATCGTGAAACGCGTCGCTCTCTATGTTGCACTGCTGGTCGCCGGAGTGCGGCTGTGTCGCAGCGCGACAGTTAAGCGTTCTCTTCGATCCGGCGCACGTCACCCAAGGAATCACGCTGCATCGATTGCAGATTTTTCTCGATGGTTTCACACAGGGCTTCCATCTGGATCTGATGTTCGCTGTGGCGAAACGGGCTTTGCAGGTCGGTGCCGATGCGCTCGATGGCCAGCAGCATAAAGCCCACGACGGTTGAAGCCAGCGGGGTGAACCAACCCAGAGATTCCACCAGCCCGACCGGTACAATCAGGCAGAACAGCGAAATGAACAGCCGTGGGAAATAGACATAAGGGTAGGGCAGCGGCGTATTGGCGATGCGCTCCATGCCGCCCTGGCTGTTGGACAGATCCACCAGCGTGGACTCCAGCCGCGCCAGGCGAATGCTGTCCAGGCGCCCGGCCTTGTATTCCCGGGCGAGCAGGGCGGCGGAGCCGGTGAGGATGTCGTTGGCAAAGTTGTTGGTGGTGCCACTGCGGGCGAATTCATCGGCGGGAATGAACGCCCGAACTTCTTCAGGGCAAGGATGGCCTTGCAGATGTGCCGCGAGGCAATTGACATAGGCGACGTGGCGACGCAACAGGGTCGACTTGACCGGGTTCACCTCGCGGCCGGAATCATCCAGCAGCGTCAGCACCTGCCGGGCAAAGCTGCGCGAGTTGTTGATCATCGCGCCCCACAGCGTGCGCGCTTCCCACCAACGGTTGTATGCGCTGCTGTTGCGGAAACTGATCAACACAATCAACGCCGAACCGAGCAAGGTCAGCGGCATCAGCGGCAGGTTCAGTTTGGCGTTGAGAAACAGCATGAAGTCCACGGTGACGGCAATGTCCCAGAGCAACAGCCAGAACAAGGCCCAACCCACGTAGCCCAAGGTCTTGATGATCAGACGGTATTTTTTGACGATGGCAGCTTTCAAACGGAAACCTCGTGGCGAGCGGTCAGCATTAATGCCTTAGCTCGGACGCTGTTTTCGGGGTAAAGGTTCGGTGAAGGAAATTCCCGGGCATAAATAAAACTGCCGGACAAGCCCAGGGCTGTCCGGCAGTTTTTTGCGTGGCCGGGCATCCCCGATCAATCACCGAATCAACGGCACGCCACTGAGGGTTTGCAAATCCTCAAAACTGATATCGGCGTAAATCTCCTTGACCTTCAAGCCGTCGGGCCTGACGTCCAGAATGGCCAGGTCGGTGTAAATCCGGGTAACGCAACCAATGCCGGTCAGCGGGTAGGTGCATTGCGGCACCAGTTTGCTTTCGCCGGTCTTGGTCAGGTGATCCATCATGACGAACACCTGACGCGCGCCGGTCGCCAGGTCCATCGCGCCACCGACGGCTGGAATAGAGCCTTCAGCGCCGGTGTGCCAGTTGGCCAGGTCGCCGTTGACCGACACCTGAAAAGCGCCGAGCACGGCAATGTCGATGTGCCCGCCGCGCATCATCGAAAACGAATCGGCGTGATGAAAGTAGGCACCACCGGCCAGCAGCGTGACGTGCTGCTTGCCCGCGTTGATCAGGTCATCGTCTTCCTCACCCGGCGCAGGACTCGGGCCCATGCCCAACACACCGTTCTCACTGTGGAGGAACACTTCCTTGTCACCCAGGTAGTTGGCCACCAGCGTCGGCACGCCAATGCCGAGGTTCACGTAAGCGCCTTCGAGAATGTCGTCGGCCACACGCTGGGCCATTTCGCTACGCGAGAGTTTGTTCATAACAGTCATGGCGGGCCTCAGTTGACGTTGGCTTTCGGGACACGGGCGAGCGGCACGGCGACCACGCGCTGGACGAAGATCCCAGGGGTGACAATGTGCTCGGGATCCAGCTCGCCCAGCTCGACGATCTGGTTGACCTGGGCGATGGCTGTCGTTGCCGCCATGGCCATGATCGGGCCGAAATTACGCGCTGCTTTGCGGTAGGTGAGATTGCCCCAACGGTCGCCTTTTTCGGCCTTGATCAGCGCCAAATCGGCGCGCAACGGCATTTCCAGCACATAGTTGCGCCCGTCGATCACGCGGGTTTCCTTGCCTTCGGCCAGTAACGTGCCAAAGCCAGTGGGCGAATAAAATGCACCGATGCCAGAACCCGCCGCACGGATACGTTCAGCGAGGTTGCCCTGTGGGACGACCTCAAGCTGCACTTTGCCGGCCAGATAGAGCTCGTCGAACACATAGGAATCGGATTGGCGCGGAAACGAGCAGATGACCTTGGCCACACGCCCGGCCTTGAGCAACGCCGCCAGACCGATTTCACCATTGCCGGCATTGTTGCTGATGATGGTCAGCTCGCGAGCGCCGCAAGCAATGACGCCATCCACCAACTCGGACGGCATGCCCGCCGTACCGAAACCACCCACCATGATGGTTGAGCCATCGGCAATGCCATCGAGTGCGGCAGCGACGGATTCAAACGTTTTGTTGATCAAGGCGTTCTCCTGTTATTCATCTTTGTGTGAACAGATCAATCAGCATGCAAACCGCAGGAATTTCGGTGCCTGCAGCGTTATGCATAGCCTGCCAAACAATGGGGTGAAGAGGGTGGCCCGAGAGGCGATGTCGTGCGATTAGCGAACGCTACCATCTGGCGACGAAGGTGGTGTTGATCAACCTGGAGAGGGGGCGCCTGGCGCCCAGAAAGACTCCGAACGTCCGTTAATGAGGTTAGAGTGGTCATTAACCGCCTCACACGTCGCGAAGAACAAATGCCGCCGGCAATGGTGGAACTCCTTCGCGCAATGCTTCCCACAAATGCAAGGAGGCGCTGGTGTGATAACGCTTTCGGGAACGAATCAGGTATGCAGAGCGATGCAAATCGGGTGCAGAAATCGGTCGAGCCCCGTCAAGCATGTTCAAGCTGAGCGCCGCCATGGTGTTCATGACAGCCGTCACATTGTTGTAGCGCGTAGCCTCTGCCAAATCAGACAAAATATCTGACTCAAGATAAATGCACGGCTTAAGACGGGCCTTGGCAAAGGCTGCGTCTAATTGCCGTCGCATCATGTACTCGCTGGGCAGCAAAGCCAATTTACCTTGGGCAAGCGTTACCAAATCAATGCTTTCTCCGTTGTGCGGCGCGTTGCTGATCGCCACAAACTGCTCCTGGAAGCACTTCGTAATCTCCAGGTCCGCAGAAGGTTCAGGATCAAATGTCACCGCCAGTTCAAAATCTCCGCGCAGGACACCATCGGTCAATGCCTGCGCGCTACGCCGGCGTAGAGATACCGACAAAGCCGGCCATTGCTCCTGAGCCCGGCGGACAACCGGTAAAACCCAACATTCGCCATAGGATTGTACGAGCCCTACGCGCACCAACCCGCCAACCTCTTGCGAGCGATCGCTGATGCTGCGCAATGCCGCTTGGAGATCGCCAAGGCAAGCTGAAATCTGCAGATGAAGTTGATTGGCCGGTTGTGTCGGTCTGGCGCGCCCCCCACTGCGATCAAATAGCCTAAGTCCGAGCGTCATCTCCAGAGCTGCAATTTGTTCAGACAAGGCAGGTTGCGAAATCGAACATGATTTCGCGGCTTCGTTAAAGCTGCTGCATTCCATCGCTGCGCTGAAATAGCGCAATTGGCGCAACGAAATGGCTTCTAGAGGGTCGCGATTTTTAATAGGTTTTTCCGATGGCTTTTAAAGAAAAAAGTGAATTTACCTTGGCAAATCCTATTGGAGATACTGGTGACCGTCAAATGCGGTGGTAGCCAGCCTTTACACCGCAACCTTTTTTCTCTCTCCTGGCCAAACGGGTTTGCCATGCCACATATCAAAATTGAAGCAAGCGCTGGGATTATCGATGTCATCGACTGGGCAAATGTCTTGAACAAGTTGCACACCGGGCTGGCCAATGAGGGCTGGGCCAGACTGTCAGATCTTAAATCCCGCATCCACCCCTGTACCGCGGCTGTTTCAGCTGATGATCCGAGCGCCCAACAAGTCATCGCGACGTTGGTTCTGACTAATCCAAGGCCTGCTGAAATGCAGCGAGCGATGATCCAGATGGTTCTGGAGTACCTTGGACAAGCCATTGATGCCACCCACCCGGATCAGTGGGTTCAATGCTGCGTCTTTCTGCAGCCGGTTCCCAAACACGATTACATCAAGCAGCAGTGGAACCCTCCGAGTTCAGCGTAACCGAGCAATACCACAACGATTTGTGAGTCACATTTTCCTAACAACAAGAAGCAGACAAAATGAAAAACTCTATTTTCCGCATTGCACTTTTGCTCGCAGGCAGCCCTCTTTTATTGGCGGCTTCACCCACTCAAGCCCAGGATGTCGTCCGTCTCGGCAATCTCAAACTGGCACATTTCGGGGCCGTCTCGTACATGAAGGACCATTGCAGCAAATACGGTTTGAAGGTTGAAGAGCGGGTTTTTTCTAAAGGTACTGACATGCTTCCGGCAATCATCTCGGGTGACCTCGACATCGCCGCTTTTGGCTCGGAGGCAGCCATTTCGGGGCGCTCTAACGGTGTGCCAATCTTTGCTCTGGCTGGTTTCTCGACCGGGGGCGCGCGCATCATCGCCGGAGCCGACAGTGGCATCAAAAGTATGAAAGACCTTAAAGGCAAGCGTGTCGCCGTCACTCGCGGTACTGCGCTGGAGCTAATGCTCTATGGAGAGCTTGAGCTTGCGGGCCTGACCTGGTCTGACAAACCGGGCAAGGATGTGCAGGTAGTTTTCCTCGCTTTTGCCGATCTCAACAATGCCTTGGTCACCAAGCAAATAGACGCGATGAATCAAGCCGAGCCGCAGGCAACACAAGCACTCAGCAAGAACATCGGAATCGAAATCACCAAGCCCTATAACACAGCCATGGGTAGCCCTTCTCGTCTGCTCGTCATGACCGAAAAAATGTACAAGGAAACCCCCGACGTCGCGCAGCGTGTTGTTACCTGTTTTGTAGAGTCGACCGTACTATTCAACAAAGATATGGCTTTGGCCGACAAATACGTGCGCGAGCAGATGTTCAAGGGACAACTCACTCCACAGGACTTCAAGGACGCCATGGAAAATGCGCAATACACGTACGACGTTACCCTTGAGCATATCGACATCACCACCAGTTACATGGCCAAGTATGGTGCGGGCAAGATGAGCAAGCCACCGAAGGCGGCCGAGTGGGTCAAGCTTGACTTGCTGCAAAAGGCTAAGGCCGATCTGAAGGTGACGCAATGATGCACAAACTCAAGAGCTTAGCCGAGGGGCTGCTGGTCCCGGTCGTGATATTGATTCTCTGGGAAGCTGGTTCGCGTTTCGGGTTGTTCTCGGCGATTCTTCTGCCTTCTCCCACTGCAGTCGCAATCAAGTGGTGGGCCTATCTGCTGCCGCTGCAATCGCAGGAACCCCACCAGAGCTATCTCGCCTGGCTATTCTCCGGCGAACTACTGCATGACGCTTACTCCAGCCTCTACCGCGTGATCGTCGGTTTCATCATCGGTGCCGCGCTGGCGTTGCCCGTCGGCCTTCTAATGGGGGCCAGCAACCGTATCTACCAGCTGCTCAACCCGTTGATGCAGATACTGCGGCCGATTCCACCGATTGCTTATATTCCGCTGGCTATCCTCTGGTTCGGGCTGGGCAATCCACCGTCCTTCTTCCTGATTGCCATTGGTGCTTTCTTCCCTGTATTGATGAATACCATTGCCGGTGTCCGTCAGGTCGATGGAATCTACCTGCGCGCTGCACGTAATCTCGGGGTTAATCAGTGGACGATGTTTAGCCGCATCATCCTGCCAGCCGCGACGCCCTACATCCTGGCGGGTGTGCGCATCGGTATCGGCAGCGCGTTTATCGTCGTGATCGTTTCCGAAATGATTGCGGTCAACGACGGCCTGGGCTTCAGGATTCTTGAGGCTCGGGAATTCATGTGGTCGGACAAAATCATCGCAGGCATGATCACCATCGGCATGCTCGGACTCCTTATCGATACCGCTGTCAGTCGACTAAATAACCATTTGCTGCGCTGGCATCGCGGCCTGGAGCAATAGCATGGCCCAAATCATCATCAACAACGTACAGAAGGTCTTTAAGACGCCGGGCAAGGATGTCATTGCGTTGAAGAATATCAATCTGGAGATCAAGCAGGGGGAGTTCGTTTGTTTGCTCGGCCCTTCGGGCTGTGGCAAGTCAACGCTACTCAACGCCGTGGCTGGCTTTGCGCTGCCTTCGGGTGGGGAGATTACCGTTGAGGGCAAGAACATCATCGGGCCTGGCCCGGATCGTGGCATGGTGTTTCAGGAATACGCACTGTTCCCGTGGATGAACATTTCTCAGAATATTGCGTTTGGCCTTGAAGTACAGAAGAAGTCGAAGTCGGAGATCGATTCGACGGTCAATCAGTTGCTGGCGTTGTTGCACCTCACTGATTTCCGCGACCGTTTTCCGAAAGATTTGTCCGGTGGCATGCGCCAGCGTGTAGCCATTGCCCGTGTGTTGGCGCTTGATTCGCCAATCATGCTGATGGATGAACCCTTCGGTGCTCTCGATGCGCTGACCCGGCGCAATTTGCAGGATGAATTGCTGCGCATCTGGGAGAAGCTAGGCAAGACGATTCTCTTCGTCACCCACTCGATAGAGGAGTCGATCTATCTCGCTGACCGTATTGTTGTAATGACTTATCGCCCAGGTACGGTCAAGCGCGATCACATTGTCGAGATACCCCGGCCGCGTGATCCGGCTTCGCCAGAGTTCAACAAACTGAAACGCGAACTTGGCCTGTTGGTCATGGAGGAGCAGCAGCGCCATTCCAATGATGAAATGAAACTTGCCACGGGCGACTGATAAAAGACCGAGAATATTGTTCAGAAGCAACATCTGAACCCCATTCAATCAGTTTTTAAACACCCAATCGTCACACCGCGCTATGACAAGGTGTGACGATTATCTTTTAGAGTATTGGCCTCTCGTGTCTTGTTGCTGTCTATCTGGCGATCGAAGGAAAAATTCTGGTCCAACATTTCGATAACGCTGAACTACCAGTCCTCTAGTGTCTGGCTATCCAATTGCGCAACGCGAGAAATAATGTAATCGCGCAAAGTGCGTATCAACGGGGTGATCTGGCGTCGGCTCGGCAACACCATGAAGAGTGGCGCCGGCTCGGTCGTCCAATGGGGACACAAGGCCTGGAGATGCCCTTGCGCAAGATCCTTGGCCACGTCTAAACGCGCCTTGTAGGCGATACCTTTACCCAGCAGCGCCCAAAGCCGCACGGCGTCGCCGTCGTTGGACACATTGATGCTCCTGACGCGCACGGTAATCTGCGGCTCATCCCCCAAAGAGAAGCGCCATCTGTCACGCACGTTGTCGCCTAGCATAAAGCACAGGCAGGCGTGGTCGGTCAGTTCGTGGGGGCTTGAGGGCGTGCCATGCCTGGACAGATAAGCGGGTGAGGCGCAAAGCACTCGACGGTGCGTCGGTGCCAGCGGGAGAGCCACAAGGCTGGAGTCTGGGGGTTGACCATAGCGGAAGGCCGCATCGACAGGCTCGCTGTACACATTGGCCATGCGATCTGACAGTTGCAGGCGGATTTCAACCTGTGGGTGCACATTCTGGAAGTCGTTGAGCCAGGGCAGCAGCAGGTTACGGCCGAAGTCGGACGATGCCGCGAGCTTGAGAACGCCCTGCAGAACCGGATCGCCCACGGTGATTTGCTGCGCGGCTTTCTGCAGTGTCTGTAAGGCCGGACGGCAATCTTCCAGGAAACGTTCGCCGTGTTCTGTCAGACGCAGGCTGCGAGTCGACCGCACAAATAGTTGCACGCCCAGTTCCGCTTCCAGACGTTTAAGCGCAGCGCTTGCCGCGGCCGGCGTCAGGTCGAGCTTGCGAGCGGTCGCAGATAGGCTTCCGGTGTCAACGGTACGTACAAAAATCTCAAGATCCTGTAGGGCTTTCATCGGTACGCGGGGCTCTCTGCTGGGCATATTTTCAAATATTATTTGAATATACCTTCTCGAAATAGGCTGTTCTTCAAATTATTTTGTTCGTGGATGATCAACACTCATCCACGGGATGTCAGGCGCTCAACAACCTGATCCGATTGCTCTTTGCCCTGCATGCCGCTTGACGTATGGCCGTTGTGATCAACGACTCAAAGTGAAAGCCAAATCTGAGAGAGACTTATGAAAGCCGATGATCGAGACCAACCGTCTATCCAGACGCCCGATAATCCACAGCGACGCACTTTTCTCCAGCACGCGGGGGTAGGTGTCGCCGCCCTCGCAGCCACGACTTTAGTCAATCAGGCATCAGCAGCGTCGGTTCCCGCTCTCGAGGACGGCAACAAAGGCAAGGTCGCTGGCAAGCAGGGGAAGTTTTGGCCCGGTGATACGCGCCTGGTAGTTTCAGTGTCGATGCAGTTCGAGGCCGGTGGTCAGCCTGCGAAAGGCACGGACAGCCCGTTCCCTCGTGTAGATTTTCCAGACAGTGTGCCTTCGGATGCTGCCGCGAATACCTGGTTTGCCTACGGCTACCGGGAAGGTATACCGCGAATGCTTGATCTGTGGGATCGCTACGGAGTGAAAGTCACTTGTCACATGATCGGCGAAGCCGCTCAGCGTCACCCGGAGTTGGCCAGGGAAATAGTGAGGCGCGGCCATGAGGCGTCTGGTCACGGGCCGCGCTGGAGCTCTCAATATGCGATGGGGCGAGATGAAGAGCGAAAGTTTTTACAACAAGCACGGGACATGGTCGCAGAAGTAACGGGCCAGAGTCCTGCGGGGTACAACTGCAATTGGTTACGGCGTGGCCCAAATACGCTATCACTGCTGCAAGAGTTGGGTTATCTCTATCATATTGACGATCTTAGTCGTGACGAGCCTTTTATTGAGAAGGTGAATAATAAAGACTTTGTGGTAGTTCCGTATACATTGCGCAATAACGACATTCTGTTGGTTGAGGGTCGTAATTATTCACCAAGTCAGTTTTTGGAACAGATAAAATTAGACTTTGATCAGTTGTATGAAGAGAGCAGTACTCGCCGTCGAATGATGTCTGTCAGCGCCCATGATCGCATCAGTGGCTCCCCTCAAATGGTTCGTGTATGGGGAGAGTTTCTGAAATATGCTAATAGTCATGCGGGCGTGAAGTTTATGCGTAAGGATGAAATCGCTCGCTACACCCTGGAAAGTCCACTCTCGTATAGAGAGTCAGAAACGATATAGGTTAGATCAGGTTTGCCCACCCTATAGGTTTTGAAGAGATTTAAGTTTCATCCCGATCAAGGATCATGAGAACCCGCGATATTCGACCATAACGCGAATGTTCTGGATGGTTTCGGTGAACATAAGTTTTACGAGCAGGCTCGCTCCTGCAGAAGCCAGAACTGATGAGCGCCGGGTAATTTTCAAGGACCTTGAAAGAGATGGTTTTAAATGGCTTTCGGTAGGCTGTGATTTTATCATCACCCCGATAAATTGCGTATGAGGCGCTGTATGTCCATGAATATAAAAGTTGTTAATTGGCTGTCATTGTTGATCACCACCATGCTGGTTGTATTGTCGGTTAGTTCGTTTTTTATCTACTCCATTTCGAGCTGGACGCTAATGTCGCTAGTGGGGTTGATCGTGTTGCTGGTGTTGTCTTTTTTTTCGCTATGGCAACGTCCATACTCGTTTTTTGCATGGCTTGCTACGATGTTTTCATTGCTTGTAGTCGGTCGTTTATTTTCCACTATGCGCCTCAGCGCCTTGAGTGAAACCGGATCAGCGCTCGATCCGCTACTTCTGGCAGAAACGGGTCCTGGATTACCTTGGGTAACCTGGACGTGTGTAGGGTTATTTGTCTTGTTGATGCTAAAGCTCTGGAGCATTATTCAGCACGATCGCAGTGTGGCTGGTACAAGTTCAGAGCAATGGGGCATGACCGCAATCAGGGTTTATGTCGGTTTGATGTTCATTGCTCATTTCGCCGGGCATTTGTTCGCCGGCCCCCAGGCGTTTGAAGTGTTTCGTAATTACTTCGGGAGTATAGGCCTGCCGTATCCAGCCTATTTTGTGGTGCTGGCCGGGCTAATAGAGTTGGCTGTAGCGTTTGGGCTGGCGTTTGGCTTTCTAACGCGTTTGGCGGCCTTCGGCGGCGCCGTGTACCTGCTGGTGTCCGTTGGAATGGGCGGACACTACGGCGTGGGTTACATATGGGTGTTGCCTACGGGGGGCTGGGAGTTTCCTGCTCTTTGGGCCTTTGTTGTAGGGGTTTTTGCATTTACGGGAGCCGGTCCTGTTTCTGTTGATAATTACCTGCGAACTCCGCGCCGCTGATATATGACGGTTAGGGCTCTACAACACCCACTTTGATCTCTGCTGGCTTTGTTAAGGGGTTGCGATTGCCTGCGCCAATTGCGTCTGCCTACCGAGCAGGCCAATAGCCGTGCGCATTATCCGGATTAACTGGAATATGTTTCCCGAACTGAGTCGATTATCAAGAAATCCCCTCGTGGATATTCTGTAGTCATTGCCCCCCCGACGATTTACCAGGAGACACTGATGTCCACACTTTTCACACTAGGCGTTGTTGGTCAACTTAACACGCCCAACCGTGTTGTCATGGCACCCATGACTCGATCGCGCAGCACCCAGCCTGGCGATGTGCCGAACGCCATGAACGCGTTGTATTACGCGCAGCGTGCGTCGGCTGCGTTCATTGTTACTGAAGCCACGCAGATTTCGCCCCAGGGCAAGGGCTATTCCTTCACCCCAGGGATTTACAGTGAAGAACAGGTCGCAGGCTGGCGCTTGGTGACCGATGCGGTGCATGCCGCTGGCGGACGTATTTTCCTGCAGTTGTGGCATGTAGGGCGCATGTCGCACCCTGACTTCCACAATGGCGAATTACCGGTCGCGCCTTCCGCGATTGCGTTTGATGGCAGCATCTGGAAAGTGGATGCCGAATCGGGTGTCGGCAGTATGGCCCAGTGCCCGATACCACGGGCACTGGAGCGCGACGAAATCCACGCTATCGTCGACGATTATCGTAAGGCCGCGCGTAATGCCATGACGGCAGGTTTCGACGGTGTCGAAGTGCATGGGGCCAATGGCTACCTGATCGACCAGTTCCTGCGTACCACGTCGAACACGCGTACGGATGAATACGGCGGATCTCGCGAGAACCGCCTGCGCTTTCTCAAGGAAGTCATGGATGCGGTAGTTGATGAAGTCGGGAGCGATCGCACGGCGATACGGATTGCGCCGTTTCTTACAGCGCGCGGCATGGCCTGCCCGGACATTCTGCCGACTTTGCTGGAGGCAACCAGCTATTTGCAGGACAAGGGCATTGCGTACCTGCACCTGGTCGAAGCGGACTGGGATGATGCCCCCAAGTTTCCCGAGGACTTCCGCCAAGCCGTGCGCGAGCGCTTTCGCAATGCGATTGTGGTGGCCGGCAAGTACGACCTGGAACTTGCTGAGTGGGTACTGGAAAAAGGCTACGCAGACTTTATCGCCTTCGGACGCAAGTTTGTCGCCAACCCGGATCTGCCGTTGCGGTTGGAGAAGGGTTACCCGTTAGCCGGCCTGGAGGGGGCTGAGTTGTTTGGCGGTACCGAACGTGGTTACTCGGACTTTGCTGCCTGGGCTCAGTAGGGCTGAAAGCTGCACGTCTGATCCAAAAAATCTCCTTGGAGCGCGCTCAGGTCGCCAGCTTCAAGGAGATTTCGTCCATCAGCAGTTTGACCCGGCGCGGTACTGCGTGGCCGGAAGGGTAGACAATCTGCAAGTCCACGCCCGGCAGGGAGTAGGTCTCCAGCACCTCGACCAGTCGGCGTGCGTCCAAGTCATCACGCACATCGATGTAGGACTTGATACAGATGCCGTGACCCGCCTGGCACCATTGGCGCACCTGATCGCCATCATTGGCAATACGCCTGCCCGACACCAGCACCTTGAACGTACGGCCATCGGCGTAGAACTGCCATTCACGGTGGATGCTGCTGCCAAAGCGCATCAGGATGCACTGCTGCTGCACCAAGTCCGATGGGTGTTGGGGAGTGCCGTGGGCCATGAGATAGGCGGGGGATGCACACACGACCCTACGGCCCTCGCTGAGTTTTCTGACGCGCAGGGTGCTGTCGGGCAGGGCGCCATATCGAATGGCAAAATCGATGCCTTGCCCCGCCAGATCCAGGTAGCCATCGGTCAGGTTCAGGTCGAGGCTGACGTCGGGATGTTCCTGCAGAAAATCATCGAGGATTGGCACGATGCGGTTGCGCCCCAGGTCGACGGGGGCGCTCAGGCGTATCAGGCCCGAGATCCGCTCGGTGCCCAGTTTGATATTGCTCTCGATGTCTTCAGCCTCTGCGAGCAGGCGCCGGGCGCCCTCCATCAGCATCCGTCCTTCGTCCGTCAGGCTGATCGAGCGCGTGGTACGGGTCAGCAGGGTTGCGCCGTAGTGCCTTTCCAAAGCCCCAAGCCGTTCTGATACAGACGTGGGCGACAGCCCTACCTCGCGGCCTGCCGCCGACAATCCGCCTTTCTCCACAATCACTAAAAACAGCGCGAGGTTCTCGAAGAGCATTATCCGGATTTCCCTGAATATGATTGTGCTTTTGGCTGGATTCTACGCCTTGTGCTTCAACGATATCGTTTCTCCATTCACTCTTGAGGAGCGACATCGTGCATATCGATCACGTCACCCTACGTACCCGCGACCTTCGCGCTACCTGCGACTTTATGATTCAGGTCTTTGATCTGGAGGAGGGCACTCGCCCCCAAGAAATCCGTGGCATGCGCGGTCACTGGCTGTACAGCGAGGGCCAACCGCTAGTGCACATCATTGAAGCCCACGGCCAAGGCCTGCTGCGTGCCGCCGAATTTATCGACCATGTGGGGTTTCGGATGGGTGACTACGACGCCTTCAAGGCAAAACTCGAACGCCTTGGCATCGAGTACAGAACCATTGATATCCCGACGCTGAATGAGCGGCGGATTTTTTTGCGCACCCCGGGCGGGCAGTTGTTAGAGACCGTTTTCCCAGGCGGCTCTTCTGAAAACAGCTGGTAGTCACCCAACCGTACGCCTGGAGAAACACTGATGAATGATTCAACCAAAATGCCTTTTCAAGTATGGATCCTCACGCTGGCGGCATTCGCCATTGGTACGGCGGAGTTTGTGATCGCCGGTATTCTTCCGCAAGTGGCCGAAAGTCTGGCGATCAGCGAGGGACAGACAGGATCGTTGATCACCGCCTATGCCTTGGCCATTGTCGTGGGCGGCCCTTTGCTGACCCTGTGGCTGTCACGTTTCGAAAAGCGCAATGTACTTTTGGGGTTGATGGCGCTGTTTATCGTCGCCAACCTGATCACTGCACTGAGCCAGGATTACACCGTGTTGCTGATCAGCCGTGTCCTGGCCGGTTTGACCCAAGGCCCGTTTTATGGGATCGGCGCTGTGGTCGCCACGCGTTTGGTTGCACCACAGATGGCTGGCCGTGCCGTTGGGCAAATGTTCGCTGGCTTGACCCTGGCCAATGTGCTTGGCGTGCCCGCGGGGGCGTGGATTGGAAATGTGCTGGGATGGCACGCTTCGTTTTTCGTGGTCGCTGCATTGGGAGCCTTGGCGGCGGTGGCGATTGCCAGCTACATCGAGCGACAAGGGCAGGAAAAGGCAATGTCCGTCATCGGGCAACTGGCGGTACTGCGTGACCGCCATTTATTGGCGAGCCTGATGATCACCGTGCTCAGTTGGGTCGGCTTCATGACGTTCTATGGTTATGTGGCGCCCTTTGCCGAGCAAGTGGCCGGCATTGATCGCAGTAACATCACCTGGGTGCTGGTCATTGTTGGCGCTGGCTTGGTCATCGGTAACAGCCTGGGCGGCAGGACCGCCGACGCCAACCTGCGTCTGTCGCTGATTGGCTGGCCTTTGGCAATGATTGTCTCGTTGTTTGTCGCGTACCTGGTGGCGAGCAATCCCTACGCGTTTCTGGTGGCCGCTTTTGCCTTTGGCGTGACCTCGTTTGCCAATGTTCCGGCGCTGCAGATGCGCGTGATGAACTACGGTGGTAAAGCGCCTGAGCTGGCGGCTACGGCGAATATCTCCGCGTTCAATGTTGCCAACGCCCTGGGTGGCATCATTGGTGGCATGGTCATCGACAGCCATTTCGGTGCACAAGCGATCCCTTTTGCGGCGGCGATTATTCCTATCGTCGGTGTGTTGTTTATCCTGACCCAGGAGCGTAAGGGCCCAATTGCAGCGGTTTCGTTGTTTAAATGATAAACAAGGGCGTCCCGTTCAGTTCACCCGCGGTGTGCAACGTTCAGCAAACTCAGCCCGTTCCACGACACTCTAGAACAGGCGCTTGAGCTGATTCGTTTCGGGCGACGCACAACCGCAGGAGTGCCAAGCGCTTTTCGAGCAGATTAACGCCGAGCGCTATGATGGCGGCTACAAAAGCTCACGGCGTTTGTTCGCACCCGGCGAGGTGAGCAAAACAAGTCTTCACGCGCTTTTGTACCGCTAACTCTTGCTCTGGGGGAGGCCTTTCAATTCGACTGGAGCGAAGACAGCCTGATGATCGGTGGTCTGTTTCGACGTCTCCAAGTCTTCCCCATGAAACCGGATAATCCGTGATGACGGTGTGTGGCGACATAGGGTAGGGCGCCGCAGGCTCGGTTCAGATGTGTTCAAACTGGCTGAATTGGTTACTTAGAGTTGAGACACGGCTGGTGATATCTGCTTGCGGTGCGGGCATACCAAGCTTAATGGTGAAGACTCACCAGGGTAGTCTGGGAGCAGGAGGACGAGTCGTCCTGCCGCCACATCCGCACTCACATCCAGCCATGACTTGTAGGCGATGCCTTCGCCGGCCAATGCCCAGCGCCGCACCACGTCGTCATCGTCATCGTCACTGAATAACGGACCTGAAACTTGGACGGTGTGTGAGCTCAGGCACCATTTGTCGTAGACACGACCGTTTTGCAGGTATAGCAAGCAGGAGTGCTGGCTGAGGTCATTGGGGGTTTGCGGGTAGCCATGACGCGCAACATAGTCTTTTGAAGCCACCAGCACTTTGCGATTCACACTTGTGCAAACCCTTCGAAAAACTAAAGCGTTGAACGACTCCGAAAAAGTCTGTTTGCAGACTAAGAGTTACTGTCGAGAAGCGAAAGTCAAAAGTTCAAACGCATGTCTTTTCCCGACCTACGCGCCTTTTGCAGCCTAAGCAACAAATCAAGTCATCCTGCTCGGTCAAGCCGCAGTTGTTTGGGATTGAGTAACGCTCAGTCTGGGATCAGGTGCCGTCCATGACAGGCAGCTATCGACTGTGCGGCATTGTAAGAAGTACTCGCCCGCAAGATGCTGAAGACCCGGTCAAAAGGTTCAAGCTCAGTCCGAAGGCCCTCAATGACAAGCGCACTGTCGCGGTAGAAGGCGCGCAATCGAGCTTTTGTCTGTCTACGTGGCGCTTACCCTTTTTGTCGTCATCCATTTTTTCTTAACAGCTTTCAACTGTATCGCTAATTATCATTTTGCATTCGCTGCCACATGATCGGTTTATGCCATCCCGATCAAAGGAAATCGCATTTTATGCGAACGGCTCGTCACACCTCCCCGTACTGCGCTCTGTCGAGCGTCCTGCCACGACGAAAGTTCGTATGACAGAAATTCCCGTTATCGAGCTTCCAGTCGCCCCCCAAGCCGCAACGATCGAGATGGACTCGGCGCTGGGATGTTGCCGATTGTTGTTGCAGTTGAGTCAGGGCCATGAGTCGAATATACAGGCGCGGACGGGGCAGGCTGACCTGAGCTCTGCTGTCAGAACCTACGGTGCTGCCAACGGCATTGACTTGCGGCTTGAGCGTCTGTCTCTGCACAAGTTGACGTCCAAGATGCTACCCCTGGCTTGGCGTAACCGGGCCGGCGACTTCTTCCTGCTGGCCCGGCTCTCCGAAACCCAGGCCTTGATCCAGTCTCCATTGGCTGGCACCCCGGATGTGATTGAGCGCGACCAACTGGCCGAGCAATGGAGCGGTCAAGTGATTCGTGTGCGCGAAGGAAGGCTGCGTTTCGACCTGTCCTGGTTTATCCCCGAATTGCGGCACCATCGACGGGTGCTGGGCGAAGTTTTGCTGTGTTCCTTGCTGTTGCAAGTACTGGCACTGGCGACTCCGTTGTTGTTTCAGGCGGTGATGGACAAGGTCATGGCGCACCGGGCGCTGGCGACCCTGGACATGCTGGTGGTGACACTAGTGGTGGTGGGCGTGTTCGAAGTTCTGCTCAAGGGACTGCGCGAATACTTGTCGGCACACACCGCCTTCCTCAATGAAACCGTCGGTAGCAGCGAAACAATCAAGAACCTGGCGGTGGAACCGCAGATGCAAAGGCGTTGGGAGTCGCAGACCGCCGAATCGGTCGAGGCCGGTTTTGCCAGCCAGTCCCTGGGCAGTGCTATCAGCCAGAGCGTGACGCTGTTACAGAAGGTCACCGCCGTCGCCGTGATCTCTGCTGGGGCGCGCACAAAGTGATCGGCCTGGAGATGACCCTCGGACAGTTGATCGCCTTCAATATGATGCTGTCCCACGTCAGTCAGCCTCTGGCCAAGTTGATCGACGTGTGGCAGCAATTCGTCCAAGTGCGGGTGTCGGTAGATAAGCTGGGGGACATGCTCAACCTGCCGGTGGAGCAAGCTCGTGGCCAGCAACGCCCGGTCGAGGCGTTGCGCGGTGAAGTGCGCATCGAGCAATTGTCCTTCCGTTATCGCCCCGACCTCGACTGGGTGCTCAGGGGCCTGGATCTGCATATCGCCGCCGGGCAGACCCTGGGCATCGTCGGGCCTTCCGGCTCCGGCAAAAGCACTCTGACGCGCTTGCTGCAAAAATTCTATGTGCCCGATGCAGGGCGCATCCTGATCGATGGCCAACCGTTGCAGCAATTAGAGCCGGGTTGGCTGCGCAGCCAGATTGGCGTGGTGTTGCAGGAGAATTATCTGTTTAACCGCAGCGTGCGGCAGAACATCGCCCTGCGCCATCCCACCGCCGGCCTGGAAAGCGTGATCGACGCCGCTCGCCTGGCCGGCGCCCAACGCCAGCGTCTAGCCATTGCCCGAGCCTTGATGGGCGACCCGCGACTACTGATTTTCGACGAGGCCACCAGCGCCCTTGACGACGAATCCCAAGCGCTGATTCAGGACAACATGGCGCGGATCGCCGCGGGTCGTACGGTGATCATCATCGTCCATAGACTTTCGGCGGTACGCCAATGCCAAAGGATCATCACCCTGGAGCAGGGACGCATCAGCGAGTCCGGTAAACACCAGGAACTGCTCGCCAATGGTGGCTGTTATGCGCGGCTTTGGGTCTTGCAACAGGCGCTGCTCAAGGAGACTGCATGATGGCCGTTCATACCAAACTCCTGGGGCAAGCTTGGCGTGCCTTGCGCCAAGCGCCCGTGACGCTCAAGCGCAACCGCGACGAATATGAATTCCAGCCCGGCTACTTGGAGATCGTCGAGCGTCCGTCAGCCCCCTGGGCAAGGGCCACTGCATTGCTGCTGATTCTGTCGGTTGTGTTGGCGCTTGGCTGGGCGATCCTGGGTTTTCTCGATATTCATGCTAGCAGCAATGGCCGGCTGATGGTCTCCAGCTACACCAAGACCATTCAGGCCCACGAAGCCGGCGAAGTGAGCGCAATCCATGTGCGTGACGGGCAGCGGGTCAGGGCCGGCGAGCCGCTGGTGGCGCTGAATCCGATTGGCGTCGACGCCGAGTTGGGCGAGTTGCAGGCCCAGTTGGCGTTCAAGCGCTTGGAGCGGGCACGGGCCATAGCGCTGTTGAGCAACGATCCGCTGGGCAACTATGAGCCGCCCGCGGGCTTAGCCCCGGAACAGGTAGCGACGGCCAGGGCGCAACTGGCAAGCACCTGGCGCGAAATCAGCGCCAACCTCGACAGCCTGCGCGCCGAAATCTACATCAATCAGGCCAACCAGCGCGCCCGCAACGTGGAGATTGCCGCCTTGGGCAAACTGGCGGGCAATATCCGCCAACGCCTGAACGCCCGTCGGGCGATGGCCGCCGAGCAACTGATGCCGCAGGTCGAACTGCTGGAACAGGAGAAAGAACAACTGGACGTCGAACGTTCCCTGGCCCAGCAAAACGCTGAATTGCAAGTGCTAAAGGCCGAGGCACAGAACCGCGTCGAACAGCGTGACAGTTTCCTGGCCAGGACCCAGCGCGAGCAGCACGACCTGCTTAACAGCACCCGCCAGGACATCGCCGTGCTCGAGCAGTAATTGATCCGCGGCCGCGACCGGCAGCGCCTGCAAACCCTGCTGGCGCCGGTGGACGGGGTGGTCCAGCAACTGGCGGTCCACACCCTGGGTGGTGCCGTGCAGGCAGCTCAGCAACTGCTGGTGATCGTCCCCGATGGTATCTACTCAATATCTTTAAGGTGTTGATTCTTAGTTGAACCTAAAGAAAGGTAACTGCAATGGCTAATATGTCAAATGATTTCAAAAAATTGCTTGAAGGCCTTGTCGTAAAGAAGGTCAATGAGGGGGGGAGGCAGAGTGAATGGTTCTCCATGGATGGCAGTGAGCTTGGTAAATATATAAGCGAAGTGGGTGACCGGCTAACGGAAATGCAGCAGACCACGCTGAGCGTGTTGGCTGCGCAATATTACCAAATGCAGGAAAACCCTACTTCCATCGATAGTCATTTGCAAAACCTGAAGTTCTGGCGAAATGAAATGGACACTATGCCAAGGACTCCGGCGACTAATAGCTTCAAGAGGCAATTGGATCAAGATATCAAAATTTACGCTCGCCAGCAGGCGGCTATGGGCGTTTATGAACGTGGCTGGCGTGAAGCCTTGAGGGTAATAAATCTAAGTGCGAACGACAGTTGGCAAGCTTTTTCAAAAAAAACTAATACATCAGAGAATCTGATTCAGCTAGACGCTAAAATTGCAGACAAGGAACATACGCTGAGCAACAACTTAGTTGAGCTCAAGAAAACTGATGAATATGCAAAGCTGTTTTCTGAGGTTCAGGCTTTCAAGGCGGTAAGAAAGCTCTACAATGATTTTGCATCAGCGGTTATAGAAAAACGCCCTGGTGAAAAGATCGATCAGATGCTGACTGATTTGCGTCGTGCTCCCAGTGCATCAGATAGTTTGCCGGTCAATGTGTCGTTGTTGATGATGGAAGAGCGTCCTGGCTATATTCGAATGAATGTGGCACTTGTTAATGCTAGCTACGATGGGCGCTACAAGGACTTTTATCTGGAAAATGGCCGGGTAGTGGTTCCTACCGATGGGGTACTCAATTTTTCTTTTGGTACACCTGCTCGTTCCCTAGCCTGGCAAGAACAATATCGGCTTAAGAACGAGCCGGCATCTTTCCGTTCACCTACTTATACACCCATTCGTTCGGTTCTCGTTCGCACCAAATTCGTTGCAGAATACTTCGCCAATTACCTGGTCTCTGAGCATACTCTGCGTGAAGGGGTCAAGGCTCAATTATTGAATAAGGGCAACAAGCTTTTATTGACTAACGTTGATCGCAAGTTCCCAAACCAAGTCGGCATCCAACTGACTGGAACAGATCTTAGCGGTCGGAAACCTGTTGAAGTTTCACTCCCAGGTCTTTTAGCTGACCTTATCAATCAGAGTGCGGATATTGATAGCTTTCAGACTATCGGCTTGGAAGGCTTTCGCCAAAGTTACTACAATCAAGACCGCGATGGTCAATTTGTCAATATCCAAGAGTTGAGGGATTCACTAGGTTTTGGCCAGCGTCAATACTTGCTGGAGAAACCTAAAGGTGCTGGTTACGAGTCAGCAACACCCTTCGGGGTCATGACGGTTGATGAAAACGGTAAAGTTTCCAGCGGCCACTTGAGCCGGGCCGAAACAGAAGAGCTATACGGATATAATTCCGATTTTTTCGAAACGCTGGAGAAACTGCGTGATAGCGGATTTGAGCTCAGCGGCTTGCTTGATAGCAGTAAGCGCGCGAGCTTCGAAGCGCAATTAATTCGCTTGCTTGAGCGAAATCATATAACACCAGGCGGTGTTATTTCTACAGATACTGTGCACAGCGGAGTTCGCGATATCAAGGGTAACGCCTTGAATAAGGTTCTATGGGAACAGGCGTTTTCTGATTCTATCTGGCGGAATAGTGCAATCGATAGCACGCTATTCGAGTATGCAAAAAAAATCGCTACCAATAGCTCTCTCTATGAAGCCATCGATGGTGCCTATCTACAGAGTGACCTGGCTCAGGCTAAGGGGCTGCTCGCTGACGTTTATGAACAATGGCATTTTCAGGCTATCGAGGATGAGACGCTACGCGTAGAAAAATTAAATGCAGGAAAAGACCCACGTAACCCGCGCGTGGAAGTTTTTGATCAGCAAAGAGTTGATAAATCGCTCAATAGAAAATTGTTGACGTTTTTCTTGAACGGTGCGGAGGCGCTTGCCGTAGATGATCCAGCGCGGCTATTGCTGCAAAGTACTGAAGGCAATACTCTACGTAAACAGATGCTTTTTCATGCTTTGCGCCCCGTTGCCGAGCGTATGTCAAAAGCAACTGCACCGGTAAATTCACATGCCGCGTTGGCATCTGACGGCAATCCAAATAAACTTACGATTAACAATCGTCTAGATCAACCTGATCCGTATCTTATCCTCAATGAAGGTGTTTCCGAGGAAACCTATCATGATGGAACTTATCTTATAAAAGATGATAAATATCGTAGCTATAATCAATTTCGCCCGGATGGACAAAAAGAAGCGACAAGATACATGAATGACCTGGATGTACCTTTTGTTGGTGGTATCTCGGGTACTACACAGCTTGTTAGCAATGTTCTTTCAGAGTTGTTTGGTAGTAATCTTAGTCTTCATCAGTACTGGCAGTTTCAGTTGGCGAATGCGGCCTTTATGATTCGCAATGGCTATCACTCGTTCTTCGAGGCAGTCTATGTGGCCGCGCGTTATGAACCAAATCTTGCCGGTAGAGTTGGTCAGAAGCTATTGGATATTTTTGATAATTATCGTGCGCAAGGGGCGCAAGCGTCGGAAAGTGGAAAACTCTATGTTGATGTAATGGAGCAGGTACTGCCATTAGTGAATCAGGGCGTGGCGTCGGATAAACACTTTCAACCACCGATTTTTACTGAGTTCGGACCCCGTCCGGTACTGGGAGTTTTGGGCAATGGTGATTCCAGCTCTCCTTACGACACGCTGGGTGAGCGGCTCCGCTTAGTAGCGCAGGTTTATGAGCGGATGACCCGAGGGCAACGTGAAAACGGAACGACGGTCACGCCTGGCCTTGAGCAGATGGCTCAGAGTGACCTTAACGGTCTGAACCTCGAGCGGTTGAAAGATAGCGTGTATTACAAAATTGATGCCATCCTGCAGAATATGACTCAGAAGGGAGAGGACGTCCCAAGACGAGCGTTGACGGACAAAGAAGTTTGGAAAATAACAGATCTTGCGGTCGAGGGCATGGTCCGGCAGAACTTCGCCAAGCGGGCGGAGTTAATGAATTATCTCCAGGCTTTGGGCTTTTCCTTTACGGCTAATAAAAATTCGGATCGGGCCCTGACTTTTGGGTCTGGTGACTTCTCGGTATACAAATCCGTATTGAACGAAGCAATGAAAGCCGGAGGCAGGCCGCCCATAGCGGAAAGCTCCGATGTTCCGGCCGTTGCTTTTGTTCACGAATTGAGAAGTGCTCTAACAGACGCCGTTCATGATCTTGGGTCTGGGGCAAGCTCGAGTATTAGAACCGCTGTGGACCAAGGTGCTCTTTCCATGGTTGGGTTCCTTAGCTCGGCTTATGCAACACTGACTGCTGATAACGGTGGCACCCTCTATGTGATGTCAGAAGGAGGAATGAGGTTCAACAGCTTCTTCTGGAACTCCGAGTTGCCTGTGTTGCGAGAGCTGCAAAAAGCGGGTGTCATAGGCAATATCAGAATTTTGCACGAACCGGCTGAAAACTATCGGGGTAAGTCCCTGGATGATATTGGCTCATTATTAACAGCCTCGAACGTGCAGCTAATTGCTGATCATCGATTTCTGGCAGACCCGGTTTACGTTGAACTTTTGGCTGGCATGCATCGGCGTTGGGTTTACGATAAGCCATTTTCTCATTTGCTCAATTTGCGTGCCGAAGTTGAAACGTACATTAAAGATCATCCATCCTCAGGGCGTAATGAAGCGTTTACTGAACTTCTTGATCAAGTTAACGCGAAACTCTGGGAGCTGGATGGCATGGATCGCATGGATGCCACCACCCGGGTAAACGCAGCTTATACTGATCGGTTAGGTAATGGAAAAATCTGGACTCGCCAAGAGCTGGCTCCACACGCTTCTGTGTTTGGTAAACCCCGGGGTGAGTCCTATACACGCATTCTATCGCTATTGGATAAATGGGACGCCTATACTCAACCTTCCGCATTTCCTATGCCGACTGATAGGGGTAGTAAATTTTTCTTTGAGTTACCCTTCAATGGTGACTTCATTGATCAATACTCGGAGCAGTTGAAAAGTTTGCTACCGTTTGAATTGTTGCGCCGCATGTGGGGCGTAGAGGTCGAAGCTTCTCCGTCCTATGGTACTGCTACCCTTAAATTCCAAAACGGCGCTCAGACGATTGTCACTTTTGCTGCTGCCAGTACGTTAGAGACGAAAGTGGCTCAGCAACGGGAATTGGCGACTTTACAACGACTGATTCTAGCGAACTTTACCCCCGATAATATTCCGGCGCGTTTGGGTCTGATTCATTCGTATGCAATGCCACGGATATGGGCCGCCAAGAGCTCCGACAGTCCATTTAAGTTTGTGGCAGACCAGCAACCTGATGGTACGTGGCGCACTGATGAGGGGGGAATTGCAACGGTACGTCGCGTTCAAACTATGGTAGATAGTCCTGTTTATACATTGAGTATCCAGAACGTCGACACTTGGGAAAAGCCTTTGTTTCAAGGAAACCCCGAGGGGAGTGACAGTCAATACGCTGCACAAATTATCATCCAAACTGAGGATGATCTTACGGTACGTAAAGCCGCTGCCAATCTGGCAGGTAAACACGTGGATAAGAGCCTTGTGGTACAGCTCGATGCCAGTGGCGAAATGCGAGTGGTGTACGGTGATCCAGCGTTGTTCAAGACGCTGTCTGCAACTGATAAGGTACGTTGGCAGATAGTGGGTCATGGCGATGATAAAAATCACACGTTAACTTTCGGTGGGCGAGATGCCTCAGCATGGGGGCAGCAGCTTCATGACTTCCAGCAGACACTTTACAAGCAATACGGTATTGCTTCGCCGCCGGACCGTATCAGTCTGGTGGGTTGTAGTCTTGAACCCTCCGCGCAGATGAACGGCTTCGCCAGGCAGTTGACAGCTATTCTGAAATCCCCAGGAACTGAGATTTCTGCACGAAAAGCTGACCTCACCGTATCCGACGACGGACGTAAATACACCATGAGTCCGGCTGGCGTATGGCGCCAGGAACCTAGTGATAAAGTGGTGTTGAGGTGGACTCAAGATAGGGGGGTGGTCGACAGCTACGAGCATCTGCCCGAGCGGGCCCTGTTGGGGCGAGACGGTGTAGATGTGGGTGCACTGCTTGACGATCTGCAGCAGCGGCGAATTTTACCTGAACAGTTGGGGGTATCCCAGGAGTATGCTCTGAGTCAATTGTTCCTTGGGGGGGATGGCGGTCTTGATCGGGCCGCACTACGTCGGGCCTTGAATAACCCTCTGACAATCGTTCAGTTGCAAGATAGCTTTGCACAATTACCCAACACAATTAACAGCAGCCAACAGAACAGTGTAGATCCCACGACGCTGGTTCAACGGATACTCGATGCTCGTAAGCAGAACCCACCGCTTAAATCTCAAGATGCAGGCTTTGACGTTGCGCCAAATGGGTCGACTTTGCAGGGGGCGGCAGGGTTTGCTTCTAATCGTCAGGTTGCGCTGCAGGTTGCTGAGCTACAACGAAATCTGCAGAAGCTGACCCAGACGGCAGACAACGACGGCAAGGTTTTTGTGGGATACAAGTTGGGGACAGGCAGCGAGGAGGGGCGGCTGTCGTTGGTCTATGCGGATCTTGAGAACCACAAAAAAGCATCGGTAATCATCCCAGTTAATGATCTCGAAATGGTGAAGGCGCTGCGCAGGAATTTTAATGCGCTTGAAGACGTCATGAAGCGGATGCAGCCGATGATGGACCTGCAAGGTCCTGACCTTGATATCAATGGACCAGATTTGCTTAACGCGGGAATGTTGGCGCAAGCGCTCCTGAATCTATCCAAGGGGTTTGGTGATGCCCCGGAATATATCAAGGCCCAGGCATACCTGGGCATCGCCCAGGGTAGTTTTGAGCTTGTCACCGATGTAGTAGAGGCGTTGGTGAGTTTGAAGACAGCGGCCCAGACAGGGGGAGGGGCGCTGTCAAAACTGGGTGGCTTGTTCAAGACGGGGACTCAGTTACTGGGGGTCGCCACCAACATTGCCTCTTTCGGGCTGGATGCAAAAACTTTGGCGGACGCGGTGAACTCCGGCGATCAAGGGTCGATAACGACCGCTGGGGTTCAGCTGGGCTTTAACGGAGCATCACTGATACTGTCTGGAGCTTCCTTTGTTGCCGGGCTCCTGGGGGCTTCGACAGTGGCTTCTGTTACGGGAGGGATAGCGGTGCCTTTGGCGGGGCTGGGTATTGGCATCACTGCTTTGGTGCAAGCCTTTATGGAAAACAACGCCAAAGCCGCACAGGGCTTCGCGTTTATGAAGGAAATTAACAACGGCTACGCCAATCCGTTATCGTCAATCGACTATCAGGGCAGCAAGGCCTTGATGGTTAACGCAGGGGCGTTGGTCAATCGTATTGACTTCCGGACCAATAAAGTAGGGTTCTCCAATGCGACAATTGGCTCTTCCCTGTCTGCCAGTGCTGACCACTGGTGGACGGAGCGGGTCAGTGATGTCGATGTTTTATGGGTGGGTAACCCAATCGGCGCCTATGATAAGCAGGGAAGAATCGGGCGTTCACGCGAGGACAACCTGGATTTCTGGAGTGTGACGGGGCACCAGGGGCGGGCTGAGATTTCATTGGCTCAGGCGTTCCAGGATCCGTCCAAAGTACTGATTTTAATGACAGCACCCGAGGTGGATGGAGATTACTTCGACTACAGTCGTACAACTTTTAACTCGGATGAATTGATCGATAAGATCCAGAAAAACTCTGACGCAAAAGTGGTTCTAGCAACTAATGACCACTCAGCAACAAACTGGAAGTACACCTCTTACGCCACCACGTTCGAAGTGGATCTGGATATACAGAATCGCGTCTTGGTGCTCCCTGGCCTCACAGATTTCGAGAAAGAAAATCTCTCCACATCAGGCTCTAACGGTCATAGAGGCACCAATTTCTCATACCACGATCAGTCGATGGTCAACTATCTCTTGGTGGGTGGGGGGGGAAATACGGTGTTGGTTCTGCCGCAAGACAACACTGTCCGCAACCCGGTCACGATCGAGTCGCCCTCGGCAAGGGAGAGTTGGACGTTCCACCTTTCAGATGGGTTGGCCGCAGGAGGCAAGCATCTGAGATTCGGTTCGGCAGGTTCGTTCGTATTTAACGGGCAGGTCATCACTTTTGCATCGCACGCTGGCGGGCCGGTGACCTTGGTAGACGACAAAGTACCCAAGGTACGGGTAACTCTGGATGTAAATAACGGCAAGGCGATGCTGAGTGTGGAGCTTGGAAGTTGGTCATCGAGTACCGACCCGAAACAGGCTCTGGAGAAAGCTTTAAATCAATTGCGACCTACCGCAGGCAAGACTTCGGATATTCTTGAGCTGGCGGCACCAGAGAGGAATGGCGATCGTGTCCTGATTTCGGCTACCTATGAGGGGGCCGCTGTTTCGGGCTTCTACGATACCAAGAAAGATACAGCGGTACTGATGAATGAGGGCAAGTTACTCATTTACCGGGGCGGCCAGGGCGCCACCTGGAGGCCTTTCGATATCAAGGGCTCTGCAGTAACGATCGATGCATACGGCAACCCGATTGTAAACTATGACGGTACAGTCACCTATCTCAAACCGGTAAGTTTTATTTATTCCGCTGAGACGGGGCGCTTCGAACGTGGCCCGATTGAGTTAACCGACACCGGGCGTGAGGCTCTGGAACGTTGGATGGCGCGTAACTCAAACTGGACATCGCAGACGATAACCCGGTTTGTGCTAGAGGATCTTAGCTACGGTTTGAACCTGGCGGGTCCGAGTGGGTTAGGCGCTAACGACGTTAGTCAGATTACTTACGAGCCGAAGACTTCGGCCAAAAGGGAAAAGTCTGGGGGAGTTGCATATCTCAAGCTGTGGGAAGAGTTGCAGGGGGTGCTCGATAGGGCAGGGAGTGATACGTTTAGTCTCGATGCAACGCTCTCCCATAGACTTTATGTGGCGGGTATTGTTGATAGAGATTCTGTCCTCAGAACATACGCTCAACAGTTGCAAGATTTTCAACAATCACTGCTACTTAAGTACGCCGACACGCGTGGCGAACAGTGGAAATACAACGAAGTTGTGCCCCTGTCCAAAGTGGAACGCAGCGAGTTGATGAGTATTTACAAAACGTTAACGCTTCTCTATGCAGATACAGCCTGGAACAATTGGTTCGTCTTGGGGGCTGATTATGCACAGTCCAGACTTATGGCAACGAGGCTGCGTAATGCGGGATTGGATCTTGGCGTTGATTCGGACAGTTATCAAGGGGGCACTAATGCCAACGGCAATGGCGGTCGCTACGACATTACCGTGGATACGCTGCATTCTCTGCTAAGGCAGATTGATGTAAAACTGCTTAATGATGGTGTCGCCGGCGGTTACTTCAATGAGGCCGAGGTAAGAGAGAGAACAAGTGTACGTGAGCAACTGAGTAAACTCTATGCGCAAAAGTCCTCTTATGATCAGCATGGTTGGTCGTGGATCAGCTTGGCTGAAACACCTGCCGAGAGCCTAGCATTCGCGAACAGACTGAAAGCTGTCGGCGTTAATATTCGAATTAACGACGACTCCTCGAACAGGGGGACTGATAATGATGGCAACGGTGGTCGTTACGATGTGACGTTCGAAAGTTTGCGACTGTTCATTCAAGATATTGATCGTCAATTGGATAGCAACCAAGTACGCCAGCCTGTTTATCGAGATACGAAGACTCGGCTTGCACAACAATTGTCCGGCTTGATTCCAAGTGAGTTCAGGCAATTTGTTAGTGTTCCAAAGACCTTGGTTGATGCCTTGGAGAATATCGGTTTGACCGTAATTCGTACTGGCCCCCCCGACATTTTTGGTCGTCGGTTTAGCGCTGATAATCCTGCAACTGTTCCAAAGGTTGGGCCGTTAGCAACGACTTTAGGGGTGGCCGCAGCTTCAAATACATACGGCGACGACTCGTACAACGTAACGAGTGCTACTTTGAATCTGTGGAAAGATCAGCTGAGTAGTGCAGGAGAAGCAGCAGATGAGTGGTATGCACAGCGTTTCAACGGTGTAAATAGTATTGAGATCAAACCTGGCATGGAGGATGCTGCTCGCTTGGCTCTTTTGGGGCGTCTTTGGGAGTCTCTCAAGACCTCAGGGACATCGTTTGTTCTTGATAATGATGTCAATATCAATACTAAGCTCTATACGGCAATTGCGTCGTTGAAAGCCAATAGTATCCAGGCGATCTCTTTCCCTGATCTTTCGCAGATACCGATTTTGACCTCTAATAGTTATGGCGGGTTGCAAGTTGGAAGGCATTTCGCTGCGGGTAGCTTAGTTAGGTCCGGGCTGAGTACGAATGCTAGCTATTATCGAGTAAAAATTGATGGGTATTACGCCGCTCTCAATAATCCTGGTACGATCAGTGATACGTTGGAGTACCTGGGTACAGCAGGACGCTTGAGTCCGGCTAGAATTTTCGAACTTGCCGGAATGGAATTTTTTAAGGCGAAAGTCGGGCAGGTTTACCGAGCTCCGATGGCTATGGGAATGGGTTACTTCCTGTCGACTGAGCCGGATCCATATTTTCAGGACCTGCCAACCACGGCAACGAGCAGCACGAAGTGGACTTATCTGGGGGACACGATCACGCTCAACGATGACTTGACGCTGAGGTCTGCGCCAAGCGTTGTCGCTGATCTTGCGCGTTCTCCTGTCGCTTTCAACAAGGGCCTTGCTGAGCTGTGGATTCGTCAGCTTACACGCCCATCCCCCGGTGGTTATGAATACCTTTCAATTTTCGAGAACGGGTTCGAAGCCACTACGACAGAGGGCCTCTGGTACCGCTATGGCAAGGGGGTTCTCAGTATTGTCCTTGACGGTGTAGAAACTGATCCGTACAAGCTTTCGGGCGACGCTAAACTGACCAGGTTGTTGCACGATCTAAATGATGCGAAGCCAGGCACTGTGGTTATCTCGAGTAGTGGCCGTCCGCTGGATTTGTCGGGCGCGATGGACACCATGGGAGCCAGTGATATTGTGGTGCTTAAGGATGTTAATACCGTCAAGCGTGATGTGACTCTGGAGTCTACTGCTACCAGCGGGCGTACTTACTTCCAAGGCAATCAATATATCGCTGAGGATGTCATGGGGCGTCGGATCTTGTTCGATGATGCTTTGGCAGGCAAGGAGTCAACGCCTGATGCAAACTTGAGTGTGCGTGTTGCCGGTCAGCCAAACGCAACAGATCTGGGGGCGGTGAGTCTCTTCGTTCAGGGGCATACGGTGACTTTGACTAGCGGGTTTGTGAGCTTCACGCGTCAAGGAAGCGATTTGATTGTGGCAGGGGTGGATAATTTTGATGCGGCACGTATCAACGACTTCTACTTTGTCAAAGGCTCAGATCGCCCTGGATATAGTGAGGCATCCGATGTGGTCCCCGTGATCCTTAGGCACAAAGGCGCGGGCGGTGAGTGGACGCAAACTAGACTGAGCCTAGAGCAATTGCGCCAGTTCCAAGCAGCGACCCGGGCTGGTATAAAACTAGAGTTACTCAAGAATGGAGACTGGAAGGCCTACATACCGATAATCGCCCTACATGTGGGTAACGCCATCGTCAATTCTGTAGAGGTAGATGAAGTGTCCGGGGACTTGATAGGTAGGACTCCAGATGGAACTTCTCGGGTATTGATGGCCAGTTATCGGGATTTACCAGCGACATTGCGTACGAAGGTAGATATAAGGGGCGTTAGTCAGCCTCGCATTACGCCCGAGTTTGAAGGCTACTTCCAGACTACGAATTCAATCGATTTTGCCATTCTGCAAAGTAAATACCAGTTGACGGAAATGCAATCCATCACTGCACTTAATTTTGATCGAGGATACTTCCGTTCGGGGGCTGCCCCGGGCCGTTTCGGTGACTCTCGAGATAATACCCTTAGTGACAGCGATTTTAATATGGAGGGCTCCGCCTATAATCTGCGCGGCTATGCAGGGAATGATACCTACTTGATCAGTAAAGCGCAGGGGCAGATTATCGAAGGCATTGATGGCGGTTACGATGAGGTGCGCACAAGTCTCTCCTCATACACCCTGGATGCCAACGTCGAAATGTTGACCATGACCTCGACGGGAGCTGTAAATGGGGTAGGTAATGCTCTGGCCAACTACATCGAAGCCAATGCTTCTAGTGGTGCAACCCTAGACGGTGGGGATGGTGACGATACCCTGTCTGGTTCGACCCGCGGGGACAATCTTAAGGGAGGAAAGGGCAATGACCACATATACGGTGGCGGGGGTATGGATGACATTTATGGCGGCGACGGTGATGATGTTCTCGATGGCGGTAGCGATTTTGACAGGCTCTTTGGCGGCAAAGGCTCTGACACTTTCTATGTTGATGACTCGGCCGATGCAGTTTACGACGATGATGTTAACGTTAGTGATAAAGGAGATCAGGACACAGTTATCTCTAGCATTGACTATAGCCTTGATAACCAACCGCGCCTGGAGAACCTAACCCTAGTTAAGGGGGGGCGCACCGGCACCGGTAGTTGGCGCGACAACAAGCTCCAAGGTAATGACTTGGACAACACGCTCTACGGCCTGAATGGCGACGATAGACTTGATGGCGGTCGTGGTGGTGATACCTTGATCGGCGGTGCCGGTAATGATACCTATGTGGTGGATAACTCGCATGATTCTGTTGTCGAGGAGCAGTATGCCGGCGATGACACTGTTGAGTCCTTTATCGACTACACGCTTGTTGATAACCTTGAGAACTTGACGCTCCTTGGTAGTGCTTCTGTAGGCACTGGTAATTGGCGTGGTAATCATATTGGCGGTAATGATGGTGATAACGTCCTTTATGGAAAAGAGGGCGATGATGTTCTTGATGGTGGTAAGGGCAACGACACGCTCCTGGGAGGGCTGCATAACGATACCCTTACAGGGGGGGAAGGTAACGATCTCCTGAAAGGAGAAGCAGGTAACGACGTTTATGACTTCGCGAGCGGGAGCGGTCAGGACATAATCGACAATACTGGCGTGAGCGGTGATGTCGATACTGTGAGTTTTACCGATGCTCATTATGAAGATCTTTGGCTATCCAAGACGGCAGACCAGAAGAGTTTGCTGATCACCCGGTACAAGACGGGGGATACTGTGGAGCTCAAAGGTTGGTATGACGATTCAGCTGGCACCGACGTGACCGGTGGTCGTTTCAAGGTCGCTAGCATTGACGTAATCGGTGGGCGTCTCAAGGCCAGCTCTGTCGACAGGCTCGTGCAGGCCATGGCTGCGTTTAGCCCCCCTGCAATCGGTGCTAACTCAGCGATGCCGGAAGGTTTCCTCTCGACACAATCAGCGCTTCTTGGGGCCTCATGGCACATGGACAAGCCAACTGCAGCTCGACGTGTGACCTGATGTAGCACGGGAACCAACGGAAGGGGCGCAATGCCCCTTCTGTTCATCCGTCAAGCTGATCGACCGGGTGGTGCGGGTGAGCAACGTCGCCCCGTAAAACCCCGAGTCGCTCCGAGACTGACGTCGGCGAAAGCCCTACCTCACGGCCTGCGGCGGACAGGCCACCTTTCTCGACAATCAACAAAAACAGCGCCAGATTTTCGAAGAGCATTATTCGGATTTCCCTGAATGCAATTGCGCTTTTCGCTGGATTCTTCGCCATCCGAATCAGCGATAGCGTTCCGCCATTGTCTGGCTGGCAAACGTGTTCTCCGGCAACGGATGGCCACACCCCGGGCGATAACGGAGACATTGCTCAGTCCCCGTCAGTGTGTGAATAGCCAGCCGTGGCAAGAGGAACGACAGGGAGCGCGCAATGCACCTGGCAGAGGCTCGTTATCAATTTTTCCTTAACAGTTATTAACTGGGCCGCTGGTTATCATTTTGCATTCGCTGCCGCATGATCGGGTTATGCCAGCCCCATCAAGGAAAGCGAGTTTTATGCGAAGCGCTCGTCACACCTCACCGTACCGCGCGCCATCGAGCGCCCTGCGATGACGCAGATCTTTGTGACCGAAACTCCTGTCATGGAGCGCCCTGTCGCCGGCCAGGCCGAAGCGATCAAGACGGACTCGGCACTCGGCTGTTGCCGACTGTTGTTGCAGCTGAGTCAGCGCAATGAGGCGGATGTCGAGGCCGGACGGTTTCAGACTGACCTGCGCACCGCCGTTAGAGCCTACGGTACCGCCAATGACATTGACCTGCGTCTTGAGCGCCTGTCCTTGCGCAAGTTGTCCCCCAAAATGCTGCCACTGGCCTGGCGAAACGAGGCCGGTGAGTTTGCGGTGTTGGCCCGACTCTCCGAGACCCAGGCCTTGATCCAGTCACCCTCGGCCGACACCCCGCAGGTGATCGAGCGCGAGCAGTTGGCAGCGCAGTGGAGCGGGCAAGTGATCCGCGTGCGCCAGGGCGGACTGCGTTTCGACCTGTCCTGGTTTGTCCCTGAGCTATTGCACCATCGGCGGGTGCTGGGCGAAGTGTTGCTGTGCTCTTTGCTGTTGCAAGTACTGGCGCTGGCCACACCGTTGTTTTTTCAGGCGGTGATGGACAAGGTTATGGTCCACCGGGCGCTGGCCACTCTGGATGTACTGGTGGTGACGCTGGTGGTCGTGGGCGTGTTCGAAGTCCTGCTCAAGGGGCTGCGCGAATACTTGTCGGCGCACACCGCCAACCGCATCGACATTGGCCTGGGGGTCAAACTGTTCCGTCATCTGCTGGGCTTGCCGCTGCTGTATTTCAAGCAACGGCAGGTGGGCGCGATTATCACCCGGGTTCAGGAGCTGGACAGCATCCGTGAGTTCCTCACCGGCTCCTTGCTGACCCTGTGTGTCGACGTAGCTTTCACCTTGGTTTTCTTCGCGGTCATGGCTTGGATCTCCTGGCCGCTGACGCTTTTGGTTTTGGCGACATTGCCGCTGTATTTCCTGTTGGCCTGGGCCAGCACCGGGCCGCTGGAAAAACGTATTGAACGGCAATTCCAGAGCGCGGCGCGCAACACCGCCTTTCTCAATGAAACCGTCAGCAGTAGCGAAACGATCAAGAGCCTCGCGGTCGAACCCCGGATGCAACGGCGCTGGGAGGCGCAGACCGCCGAGATGGTCGAGGCCGGGTTTGCCAGCCAATCGCTGGGCAGCGCGATCAGTCAGAGCGTGACGCTGTTGCAGAAGCTTACGGCCGTTGCCGTGATCTGTTGGGGGGCACACAAAGTGATCGGCCTGGAGCTGACGCTGGGCCAGTTGATCGCCTTCAACATGATGCTGTCCCACGTCAGCCAACCGCTGGCCAAGCTGATTGATGTCTGGCAGCAGTTCGTCCAGGTGCGGGTGTCGGTAGACAAGTTGGGGGACATGCTCAACCTGCCGGTGGAGCAAAGCGACGGCCAGCAACGCCCGGTCGAGGCGCTGCGTGGTGAAGTGCGTATCGAGCAATTGGCCTTCCGCTATCGCCCCGACCTCGATCTGGTGCTGCAGAATCTGGATCTGCACATCGCTCCCGGGCAGACCCTCGGCATCGTCGGGCCTTCCGGCTCGGGGAAAAGCACGCTCACGCGCTTGTTGCAGAAACTCTATGTGCCCGACGCTGGGCGCATCTTGATCGATGGTCAGCCGCTGCAAGAGCTGGAGCCGGGTTGGCTACGCAGCCAGATCGGCGTGGTGTTGCAGGAAAACTACCTGTTCAACCGCAGCGTGCGGCAAAACATCGCTCTGCGCCATCCGACCGCCAGCCTGGAAGACGTCATCGAGGCTGCGCGCCTGGCCGGCGCCCACGAATTCATCCTGCAATTACCCCTGGGTTACGACACGGTGCTGGCCGAGGCGGGCAGTTCGCTGTCCGGCGGCCAGCGTCAGCGCATGGCTATTGCCCGAGCGTTGATGGGCGATCCGCGACTACTGATTTTCGATGAGGCCACCAGCGCCCTCGACGATGAATCTCAAGCCCTGATCCAGGACAACATGGCGCGGATCGCCGAGGGCCGCACGGTGATCATCATCGCGCACAGGCTGTCGGCGGTGCGTCACTGCCAACGCATCATCGCGCTGGAACAGGGGCAAATCAGCGAGTCCGGCAGCCACGTCGAACTACTCGCCAACGGTGGTTGTTATGCACGGCTTTGGGCTTTGCAACAGGCGCTGCTCAAGGAGGATGCATGATGGCCGGCTCGACACTCACAGCCCTGCGACAAGCGTGGCGAGCATTACGCGCAGCCCCTGCCGCGCTCAAGCGCAGCAGAGACGAATATGAGTTTCAGCCCGGCTATCTGGAGATCGTCGAGCGGCCGCCGGCCCCGTGGGCGCGGGCCACAGCCTTGTTGCTGATTGCGTCGGTCCTGCTGGCATTGGGCTGGGCGATTTTCGGGTTTCTCGATATCCACGCCAGCAGCACCGGCCGGCTGATGGTCTCCAGTTATACCAAGGTGATTCAGGCCCACGAGGCCGGCGAGGTCAGCGCGATCCATGTGCGTGACGGGCAACGTGTCAAAGCCGGCGAGCCTTTGGTGGCGCTGAACCCGATTGGCGTCGATGCCGAGTTGGGCGAGTTGCAGGCCCAGTTGGCGTTCAAGCTGCTGGAGAGGGCGCGGGCTCAGGCGTTATTGAATAACGACCCGCTGGACAGTTATCAGCCGCCCGCTGGCTTGAATCCAGAGCAGGTGGCGACGGCTAGAGCGCAGCTGGCGAGCACTTGGCGCGAGATCAGCGCCAACCTCGACAGCCTGCGCGCCGAGATCAGTATCAATCACGCCAATCAGCGCGCACGCAGTGTGGAAATTGTCGCCCTGGGGAAACTCGCGAGCAATATTCGCCAACGCTTGAACGCCCGGCGGGCGATGGCGGCCGAGCAACTGATGCCGCAGGTCGAATTGCTTGAGCAGGAAAAAGAGCAGTTGGAAGTCGAGCGCTCGCTGGCCCAGCAAAACGCCGAACTCCAGGTGCTCAAGGCTGAGGCACAGAACCGTGTCGAACAACGCGACAGCTTCCTCGCCAGGACCCAGCGCGAGCAGCACGATCTGCTCAACAGTACCCATCAGGACATCGCCGTACTTGAGCAGCAACTGATTCGTGGCCGTGACCGGCAACGCCTGCAAACCTTGCTCGCGCCGGTCGACGGAGTGGTCCAGCAACTGGCGGTGCACACCCTCGGTGGCGCGGTGCAACCGGCCCAGCAACTGCTGGTGATCGTGCCCGAAGGTGCCGAGCTGGATGCCGAGGTCATGGTGCTGAACAAGGACGTCGGTTTTGTCCGCGCCGGGCAACCGGTGGAGGTCAAGATTGATACGTTTCCCTATACCCGCTACGGCACTTTGCGCGGCACTGTCAGCCACGTCTCTGGTGACGCAATCAAGGACGAACAGCTGGGCCTGGTGTTTCCTGCACGCATCCGCCTGGACCGTGCCGCCATCGCCGTAGGTCAGGAATGGCTGGCGTTGCAGGCGGGCATGAGTGTCACCGCAGAGATCCGCACCGGTGACCGCCGGGTGATCGACTACTTGCTCAGCCCCATCCAGCAGTATCAATCCGAAGCGTTGCGGGAGCGTTGAGCATGACTGATGCCTTTATAGTGACGCCCGACCAGGCTCCGCTATTTCTCGATACCGGCTTGCAGGCCCTGTCCTGGGCCGCGCGGCACTTTGATCTGAATATCAGCGTGGCGCAGTTGAGTCATCGCTTGGGACGTGTTGAAGGTACGGCCGATCGCCTTGATCTGTGCCGCTGCGCCGGTTGGGTCGGCCTGCGGGCGCGTACCGTGCACAGCGCGGTCCAGCGTCTGGAACATCTACCGCTACCGGCGCTGCTGGAAACTGTTCACGGCTGGGCAGTGCTCAACAGCGTCGAAGCGGACCAGGTCGATATTTACTGGCCACTGGAAGATCGTTGCCAGACGCTACCGCGCAAAATGCTGACGTCTCTCTGGCACGGCCAGACTCTGCTTTTGGCCGAGCGCCACACGGGCCTGAAGCCTCCGGCATTCGGCATTGCCTGGTTCCTGCCATCGATCATCAAGCACCTGCGTCAGTTTCGCAGCGTGTTGCTTGTCTCGTTGATGTTGCAATTGGTCGCGCTGGTCACGCCGATGCTGTTCGAGAACATCATCGACCGCGTCCTGGTCAGTCGCGGTCTGTCCAGTTTGCAGGTGCTGGGTATTGCCCTGCTGGCGTTGGCGATATTCGAGCCGCTCTATGGCTTCATACGTTCGTGGTTGTTTTCCAATCTGGCCAGCAAGGTCAATGCCGAACTGTCCTCACGCCTGTATCAGCACTTGGTGCAGTTGCCGCTTGGCTATTTTCAGCAACGCCAGACGGGCGAGATCATCGCTCGCGTCGGTGAGATGCAGCAGATTCGTCAGTTCCTCACCGGCTCGGCGCTGACTCTGGTACTGGACCTGGCGTTCTGCGGGTTGTTTATCGGCGTGATGTACAGCTACGCGCCGACGCTGACCTGGGTGGTCATCGGCTCCCTGGCGTTGTATTTACTGTTCTGGTTGTGCGTGGGGCCGCTGCTGCGCAGTCGGGCGCTGCGCGAATACGAGCTGGGTGCGGATAACACGGCTTTTCTGACCGAGGCCGTGACGGGCATCGAGACCATCAAGACCGGCGCCACCGAAGGGCTGTTCCAACATCAGTGGCAACGCCAGTTGGCCGCCTATGTGCGGGCTGCGTTTTCGACCCGTCTGGTCGGTATCTGGGCGGGGCAGGGCATTGGCCTGATCCAGAAACTCACTTCGGCAATCTTGCTGTGGTGGGGCGTGACCCTGGTGATGGACGGGCAGATAACCCCGGGCCAACTGGTGGCGTTCAATATGCTCGCCGGTCATGTGGTGGAACCGATCCTTCGTCTGGCCCAGGTCTGGCAGGACTTCCAGCACACCCTGATTTCGCTGCGGCGCTTGGGCGACATCCTTGAAACCGAGTGCGAAAGCGGCAGCGGTGGTCTGGCCTCGGTACCGGCATTGGCGGGCAGCATGAGCTTTCAAGGCGTGCGCTTTCGCTATGACGAGGACGGCCAGGAAATTCTGCGCAATCTCAACCTGGACATCCAGCCCGGGGAATTTGTCGGCATCACCGGCCCCTCGGGTTCCGGCAAATCGACCCTGACCCGTTTGTTGCAACGCCTCTATGTGCCACAGCACGGCCGCGTGCTGGTGGATGGCATCGACCTGGCCATCGCCGACCCTGTGGCGCTACGTCGCAACATGAGCGTGGTGCTGCAGGAAAGCGTGCTGTTCGCCGGCAGCATCGCCGAAAACATCCGGCTCTGTCGGCCACAAGCCACGGATGCCGAGGTATACGAAGCGGCGGCTCTGGCCGGTGCTGATGAGTTTATCCAGGCCCTGGGCCAGGGCTACGACACCCAGGTCGGCGAGCGCGGCGGCCAGCTTTCCGGTGGTCAGCGCCAGCGCATCGCTCTGGCCCGAGCCCTGCTGACCCAGCCGGCCATTCTGTTGCTCGACGAAGCCACCAGCGCTTTGGACTACGAGTCCGAAGCCGCGGTCATGGCCAACCTGCACCGCATCGCCCAGGGCCGCACGGTGATCAGCGTTGCCCATCGCCTCAATACCTTGCGCCACGCCTCGCGAATTCTGGTGATCGACAAAGGCCAGGTGGTGGAGCAGGGCAGTCATGAACAGTTGCTCGTCCTGGACGGGGTGTATGCCCGGCAGTGGGCATTGCAGATGAAGGATTGACGAAAAGACTGTCGGCGCAAGGGCGGTTGAACGCGCCATTTATTTTTATTCGGACGAAGAGAAGGTAACGGGGTGAATACTATGAAGTTCAATCAAGAAGGTATTAAAGCCGACCAGGCATCAGGCGTCGGAGGGCTCAGTGAACTCTTTGAGGTGATTGGCGAGGTGCATGATCTGCTGAGCAAGCAGCTGCTCGAAAGCGCTGTGACTCCAGCAGCGAATGCCGGGCGGCTCACCAGAAGTGAACTCGACGCATTGAATCTCGGCGGGTTGGAAAAGGTCCTTGTCGAACGTGTCAGCGCGATGCCGCTACCCGCCGGTACCACGTTGACTCAAAGCCAGATCGCGCGAATCGCGAACCTCGCGGTCGACGGTATTATTCGACAGAATTTCCGCAAGCTCACGGAATTGATGACCTATCTTGGATCACTGGATTTTCCCTTTGAATCAGGAATGAATACTGACCTGCTGCTGGCGTCCGGTGGCGCGGTAAATGCGCAGTATCAGGCTGCGTTGAATGAGCGGATGGCGGCGGAAGGCAAGCCGCTGGTAGCGACGCCGAACGATATCGCGGCTATTGGTTTCGTGCAGAAAATAGCAGAGAGCCTGACCCAGGCTGTCAATGCCCCAGCGTCTGCTACAAACGACGCGATCAAGAAAGCCACGAGTCAAGGTCATCGGGACATGGAGGGTTATTTGCGCTCGGTGAGTGCGACCCTCGCTGCTAATGCTTACGGCACCGTTTATGTGGCGCCTGATGCCGGGGGCAAGTTCGACGGCACTTTCTGGAACGCCGATCTCCCGATGTTGCGTGCCTTGCAGAAGTGGGGGCTGATCGGCGACATCCGGGTTCTGCATGAGCCGGCGGATAGTTATCGGGGCAAACAGCTCAAGGATGTCGGATCGCTGCTGACCGAACAGGATACCGAGCTACTGGTCAACTCCAGGAGTCTGGTAGAACCGGTGTATCTGGAGGTGCTCGCCGGCATGCACAAGCGATGGGTTCAAGGCGAACCCATGGCTGACCTGATCAGTTTGCATCGCGAAGTGAAAGGTTACATCGACTTTAATCCGAAATCCGCACGTAACAAGGTATTGCTCCTGCTGCTCAAGCAAACGGGGAACAAGCTGCTGGAAATCGATGCCATGGATCGCATGGATGCGGGTAGCCGAGTGACAGCGGCCAAGGCTAACCGCTTGGGTGAGTCGCAAATCTGGACCCGTGAACAACTGACTGCCCATGCAGCGGTTTTTGGCAAGACACGGGAAGAGTCCTACCTGCGCATTCTGTCGCTACTCGATGCATGGCAAGGCCACCGGCAGTCTGACTCATTCCCGATCCAGGCGGACAAAAACGGCGAGTTCGTCGCTTATTTGCCTTTTAAGGGCGACGTTATAGACCAGTACTCGAATCAGATTGCAAGCAAACCGGCTTTCGACATGTTGCGCAGCATGTGGTCCGATATTGAGGTGGTCAGCGATGCCGCCGCTGGCAAAGCCACATTCAAGTTTCAGACAGGCGCGCAGACCGAGATCACATTCAGTCCCGCCAGTACGCTGGCACAGGCGTTTGCCCAGCAAAAACAATTGGCGAATCTGCAAATTGTCCTGTTCATGAGCTTCAAGTCGGAGACCATGCCCGCGCAAATCACGATCCAGGGCGATCAGGTGACGGCCAGCAAAAACATCGGTGATACGCCCACGGTCATCTCCAACGCCCAGAATGACGGCTCATGGAGCACGCCCACGAGCGAAGCGTTGCTGGCGGTAAGGCGTGATGCCCCCGCGAGTTCGACGCCTGTGGTGTCAAGCCGGTACGTCGACCGCTGGGCTACGCCTGTGGTTCAAGGCAACCCGGACGGCAGCGATAGTCAGTACGCGGCGCAGATTATTGTTCAGACCCAGAATGAGGGCACAGTGGCGCAGGCGGCTGCCGATCTGGCGGGCAAGCACCCTGACAGCTCTTTGGTGATACAACTTGATGCCGATGGCAACATGCGGCTGGTCTACGGTGATCCAGCGATCTTCCAGAAGCTTGACGCAATCGACAGAGTGCGCTGGCAGATTGTCGGACACGGTGAGGGTCCGGTCGGCGCGCGCACGCTCGGTGATCTGGATGCTGCCCAGTGGTCACAGCACATTCGCCGTTTTCAGCAAAGTCTTTACGACGAGTACAGCATCAGTTCGGAGCCGGCGCGGATCAGCCTTGTCGGCTGCGCGGTCGAAGACGCCGACCTGCTCGGTGGTTTTGGGCACAAGCTGGTGGAAGCCTTGCAAATCCCGGGTCTCGAAATATCGGCCCGCAGTGCCAACGTCGTTGTCCAGGCGAAAGGAATCAAGACCACCAGGGATGCCGACGGCAAGTTGTGGCACAAAGACCCTAGGCACAAGGTCGTGCTGGAATGGAGCCCGGACCAGGGTGTGACCGAGGTTTTCGAGGCGCTGCCGTCACGGGCACTGCTGGGGCGCGATGGTATCGACGTAGGGGCCCTGCTCGACGACCTGCGCCTGGGTCGGGTTGCATTGGAACAGTTGGGGGCAGCGCAGAATTATGTCCTGACGCTGCTGTTCCCCGGGGACAATGACGAACTGGATCAGGCGCAATTGCGTAGCGTTCTTGAAGATGCAAGTACCTTTAAAACCTTGCAGGACCTGCTTGCCCGGATGTTCAAAAACCCTGGTAGCAAGGTTGATCCGGTCAGCGTGGATGCCGCTGATCTGGTCCGCCAGGCTTTCGATATCAATGGGCAAATCAATGCCGGATCGGCGAGTACGCGCGGCGATTTGGGCGGTCGTGCAGGCAGCATCGATATCCGTCAGTTCGCCGCCAACCCGCGCTCTTTGCCAAGACCCATGCCCTGAGTGTCGAGACGCTGGTCAGCTCAGGACGGTTGCCGGACCAGGCTTTTGCCAAGTTGATCAAGATGAACGCCGGTGTGTACGAGGTCGAATACACCGCGACCAGTGGCTCTGACACCGTGCCGGCTTACTTCCTCGGTTACAACGGCCCCAATCAGGGCAACGCGTCGCCGGCCTACATCGATATCCCCAAACAGGCCGCAGCCGGGAGCTTTCTGTTCACTGGTACGTTGTCAGGCTGCTCGCTGGTGGTGACCAGCCTGGATGCCAATACTTTCCGTGTTTACCACGATGGCCGGGTCAACAGTTCCGTGCTCTACGACAATGTGGTGATGTCGGTGGACTGGAACGACTACCGGATCGGCGCTACGGCGGAAGGGATCGCCGCGGCGTACCTGCAGTTCGTCGATGGTCAATGGCAGTTGGCGGTCCAGCGCCAAGAATATCGCGGCGCTGACAGGACCCTCTCGCCAACACTGCGGGTCATGGACGAACCGCTGTCGATCCAGCACGCCGATAGCCAGATCGGACCGCGCAAACTGGCCGAATTCACTGACTATCGCGAACAGGTACACCAACGACTGAAGAAACTGGCCGGCCAGTTCGCTGTGTCTGCCGAAGGCGTCACGGACGGTGTATACAGCGGCGGAGCGTTCTCTTACGACCATCCGGCAATTGCCGCATGGACTGCCTTGCGTCGTGAGGTTGATCGTAAGTATTTGCTTGAGATCGACCATTGAAGGCTCAGCGCGACGAGCTTTATAAACAGCGGAGTACCGCGTCGCGGCCACAATGATCGACCAACAGATCAAGCAGAACCTCCTTACCCATGAATATTACAAGGCGCAGTTCGACACGGTCTTGCGTGAGAGCGGTTCTGTCGACCGAAGCTGGCTATGGACGCAGATCAAGGCCAAGGAGGGAATGCCTGGCGTCCTCCGTTTTGACGATACCGACCTGCGGGGTGGAGACCAGGATGCAACCAGCAGCCTGGGCGAGCGCTACGCAAACTTCGAGGCGTACCAGCGAGGCGCACTGGGCGCTGAGTTCATGCAGGGATTACGCGCTTTTCGCGACATCAGTATTCCTGGCGTGACCCAGGAAATGTCGGCGCTGGACATGAAGCAGCTGTTCATCGATGGGCAACTCACCGCGCAACAACGGGAGCCTTGAGCGCTCGTATCGAAGAAATCAGCCAGGCCGAAAACATTGAAAAGGTACTGAACGTACAGCCTTGCTGAGCGAGGGCTTCAAGCGCGCCGGAAGTACGTTCAGTCAACTGGCCCCGCAGGATTTCTATCTGTCGCTGGTCGGTGATCGATTCGGTGGCCGCTGCTATCCATTGGTCAGGGCGATGGCGGTGGCACTGGCCGACGCCGGCTCTAAGGGCATCAACAGTCTGGTGCAAAACTTTCCTGGCGGCCGCGGAGCCGCAAGCAGGAAGTTCGACGTTGCTCAAGAAGAGTCTGGTCAGGCTGCATTCCAATGGTGATGCGGTGCAGGCGTCTACAGCGGTAGGCAAACTGAATTTGGCCGATGTGGTCGGGCGGCTCAAAGGGGCGACTGGTACCTCGACATTTGCCCTCAATACCCGCAATCACTCAATGCTGGTAGCAAGCACGGCTATGGCTAAGGGCCGTCGCTACTATTTTTATGATCCAAATGTCGGGATCTTTGCCTATGACAATACAGCCAGCTTTCTCAAGGCAATGGAGCAGCATCTGGTAGGCAGAGGGCTGGCAGATTTTTACGGCGCTTTCGGTAGCAAGCAGTCTCCGGAATTCAATCTGGTTCAGATCGATGCCGACAAGATGGCCAAAGTCCAGGTAGGTAATGGTTTGGAAGTGGCCGATCTGAGCCGTCCAGGCGAACTGGCGACAGTGATCGGTCAGCGTCGGCAAGTGCAGGAAACCGTCAGCGCCCAGTCGCGGATTGCCGAAGATATGCAGTTGCGCGGCAGCCTGGTGACACTTGATGTTGAGCAATGGGGCGCCAGATTCGCCGAGTCCAGCACGCGGCTTGCGACGGAAAATGGCCTTGACCCGCGCTGGATGCCGATCATCGCCACAACCGAGGACCAGGGTGCAGGTAATTATCGGGTGCAATTCATCAACCGTGATCAGCCGGAGCAGAGTCGCTGGCTGAACACCCGGGATTCGAACTTTACCGAATTTCGTCGCTTTATCGATGAACACACCGCTACGCTGGGCAGGCATTTCACCCTCGAACGCGGGCAGATGCGGCCTCGGGGCAGCGTGGGTGAGGCCGGTTCGATTGATGGCCTTAACGCCGGGTTTGCCCTGCAGACACTGATTCAGTGGTTTGCCGACAAGCAGCGTGACGCCAGCGCCCGTGGTGTCGACTCGACTGATCTGGCAACTGCACTGAAGATCCATGGCTACCTCAATATGGTCCAGATGGGCCATGGGTTTTTGCAGGACGTGGGTAAGGTCACCGAGCTGGTACGCACCGCGCTGCGTGGCGAAGTTATCGCCGGCGAGGCCACTGTCAAAGACTTCGTGTCCACCCTGGGCCACACCGTCAATGAAGGGGCTGGCGTAATCTTCGGCGGCGGTATGGTGATCCTCGACGCCTATGAACTGGCCCATGCTGAAAATGAAACTCAGAAGGCAGTGTTCGGCACTCAATTGGCCTTTGATTCGGCAAGCTTCATCACCGGGGCCGCAGGTATCGGTGCGGGCATGTTGGGCGCGACTTCGGCAGGAGCCTTGCTGGGCGGTGTCGGAGTGATTGCCGGCGGGCTCGCTGTTGGCTTTACCGGATTGGCTCAGGCCTTTGGGGTGGTCGCCGAGGATGCCAAGGCGGTGGGGCGCTACTTCGATACGGTCGACGATGCCTACAAGGGCCATGGCTACCGCTATGATCAAGCGCACAAAATGTTGGTGCCACTGCCCGGGGCGGTGGTCAAGACTCTCGACCTGCAACTCAATAAGATCAGCTTCGACAGTCAGTACATCTACCGCACCCATTCCGGCTCGACCGGCTCTGGCAAAATCAACTATTTCTTTTGGGCCGGTGATTTTCCGGTAATGGTCAAAGACCGCAATCAGGCTATCGAAATACGCAGCGGAATCGGCTACCGGGATGCAACCTACACACTCGACCACGGCGAGAGCAACGTGGTGATATTGCCGGGCACGCCCAAGTCATATATCAGCTATGAATATGAGCAGTTGCCTGGCGCGACCACTCGCCACGATGCCGGTTTCGATGTGATCCGACGCCTTGAGGAAGACAAACGTTTCGACTATGACTTCTACATTTTTCCTGCCGAGCGGACGATCCGCAAAATCGCTCAAGAATATGTAGCGACTTCAGTCGAGGTGAAGCTCGATCAGCGTAACCGGCAATTGATCGTGCCCGAGTTGCCCAAAGAGCTTCACGGTTTCATGAGCTACGAGATCAAGGGGGCGGGCGGCGAGTATCTGGTCAGCCTTAAGGAAGGCGCTTGGTTGAAACTCTCAAGCGAGGTTCCGGCTTTCG